>NZ_JBHYJI010000013.1:169288-187540 GCF_042740435.1 Streptomyces sp. NPDC059002
GCCGGGGCCCCGGCACCGCAAGGCCCGGCGGCCACCAACCCCTCCCACGCGCCCCTCCGGAGACACCCGCCACTCGCGTACGAACACGTCAGGGCGGCATATGTAATCCACGGCCCGTCTTGAGCAGGGCTCCTGCGGCCGCTTCGATGGGACACGTGAACAGCGAGTGGCTCCTCCTCGACCGGCCCCCTCATCACGTGCCCGGCCCTCCGCAGCGCCGCCCTCGGCTCGCGGGCATCCGCTGACCGCCCACGCCTCCGCGCACCCGGGCGTACGCGACACCGCGCTGCTCCCGCGCCACGGCACGCCACGCCACGGCAGGCATCACGCCTGCCGGGACGGCCGCCCACGTGGCCCGCCCCCGCCCGACACCACTCCACGCTCCGGTCTAGAGGACCTGATGATCGAGATCGCGCCCCGCCAACTGTCCGCGTCGGCCCACTGGTTCCCCTCGGACGATCCCGGCCCCGGCCCCATCGGCGAACACGCCCTCGCGACCGGCGTCGGCCACTGGTGGGCCGACCGTGCCGTCCGGCCGCAGGTCATCGCGGTCTCGTGCGCGGGTCACGCCGTACTCCGGGGCGATCCCGCCAACCTCACGCCGCAGGCCCTCGCCCCGCTCGCGGACCAGCGCATCGACGCGCCCGCCCGCTTCCTCCCCGCCCTCACCGCGGCGTTCGGCCAGCTGTCCTCCTGGGACCGCATGGCGTGGACCCAGCAGGCGGCGCCGCAGAAGTGCACCACGCCGCGCGGCATCACGGTCCGCCGCCTGGAACCCGCCGACACCGACGCCCTGCACGCCCTGAGCCCTGACGCCGCCTGGATCTCCGCGAGTTGGGGTGGCGCGCTGGGGCTCGCCTCGTCCGGCCACGGATGGGCCGCGGTCGACCGGGGCGGACACGTGCTGACCGTCGCCTGCACCTACTTCCGCGGCAGGCGCTACGAAGACGTCGCCGTCCTCACCGCCCCTGACCCCCGCCACCGTCGCCTCGCCCTGGCCTGCGTCACCGCCCTGACCGCGGACATCACGGCGCGCGGCCACACCCCGAGCTGGAACTGTTCGGCTCTCGACCGCGCAGGCCGCCTCCTCGCCTGGACCGCCGGATTCCGCCTCGTACGGGAGTACGTCCACTACGCGACGCGAAGCCCGGAACTCCACGAACTCCTCACCACGTAGGGGCACTTACGCTGCGGCTCAGTCGATGAGCAGCCCGCGGACCCGGGCGAGCAGATCGTACTGGCGGCGCAGGCCGTCACCCGACAGATTGACGACGAAGGTACGCGCACCGGCCCGGCGGTATTGGTCGAGCCGTTCGGCCAGCTTCTCGGGCGGCCCGCTGACCACCAGGCGGTCCGCCTGCCGCTCGGACAGCCCCCGCTCCCCGGTCAGCGAGCGCAGGAAGCGGACCAGACGCCGGTGGCCCCGGCGGCTCTCCTCGGGGTCGGTGCTCAGCGCGGCGAACACCGTGGTGCCGACCTCGGGCGCCGGAACGCCCGCTTCGGCCGCGAGGGCCGCCAACTTCGCGGCGCTCTCGCCCAGTTGCGCGGGTTCGAGCAGCGAGGCGAGCCATCCTTCGCCGTGGTCGACGGCGCGCCGCAACGCGCGGTCGGACATGCCGCCCACCCACACCGGCGGCGCGGGCACGGCCGGTCCGAGCTTCAGCACCGGCTCACCCGGCACGGTCAGCAGCCTCGTGGGCCGGCCCGCGAACAGATCGGGCAACGCCCGCAGCATCACATCGGTCCTGCGGCCACGCCCGGCGAACGGCACCCCGCCCACCGGCCACTCCTGCGGATGGATGCCCGCGCCGACCCCCAACAGCACGCGGTTGCCGGACAGATGCTGCAACGACGACAGTTGCTTGGCCGCCCACGCCTGCTGCCGCAGCGCCAGCAGCATGACCCCGAAACCGATCCGCACGCGCTCGGTGACCGCGGCGGCCGCGCTCAGCGCCACCACACTGTCCATGAACGGAGTGCGCGCACACAGATGGTCGCCCGCCCACACCGTGTCGAGGCCGACCTGCTCGATGTGCCGGGCCAGCGAGGGGATCTTGCCCATTCCCCCATCGCCACGCCCGACGAAGGTCGGAAGACAGACACCAAGATTCACCGGCATGGGGATCCCTTCCCGTGGAGACGTCCGGGCCCTCACGCACCACGCGGATGCGGCGCCCTGCGACGAGCAACGAACTACGAACGACGAGACCGACCTTGCCCGCTCAACCCGGGTTGAGTTCAACTGGCCCGATGGACGATCTGGCTTCGATCAGGCAAGTCGCCGACCACTTCGAGCTGCCCGTCTCGACGCTGCACTACTGGGAGCGCCGCGGACTCATCACACCCCGACGACGCTCCGGCCGACGCCACTACACGGCCGACCAGATCTACCGGATCGCACTGATCCAGCTGTGGCGTACGACCGGTCGGATGACCCTCGACGAGATCACCGAAATCCTTGCCGAACGCACGGACACCCCCGACTGGCGCGACACCGTCACCGCCCGGATCGCCGCCATCGAATCCCAGATCACCCAACTGACCACCGCCCGCGGCTACTTGCGCGACCTGCTCACCTGCCCCCACGACGCCGCCCCCGAACACTGCGAAGGCTTCCGCGCCCGGATCACCCTCCCCGCAGCGGAACACCGGTGACACCGCACTCGGGCGACGCTAATGGCCACTAAGCGCCATCCAGATCGCACCTGCACCCGCTGTCGCAGCACATAGGGCAAGGGAAATGTCAGCAAGCGCGCACCGCGTCCAGCGGACATGCGGGGCCCAGCTGCGCTCAGCGGCGCACACCCTCCAGCCCCTCTTTGCAGTAGAAGCTGGCCGCTGACCGCACCAAGAATCTCACTCTGAGCGAATCACTTCGGACATTGATTCCATGTGACGGAGGTCGTCGAGATCAATCTCCCTAAAGGAACCGGCAGGCCACGCCGGCTGGTTGGCGATCCATGGAATAGTCACGGAGCCGTCACGGGCTCCGCCGGACAGCAAAGCGCCCCCAATGGGCACCGGCAAGCCTCGAAACAAATCGCGCGTCTGCCCATATCGCATCGGCAGCCCGCCTACGGGTTCAGCTTCGCCCTCGCAAGATTCAGGGAAAAGTACGATCCATGGAGCTCCTGACACATAACTGTGCAGCAGTACGTATCTCATGCGATGACTCGGGGGTTGCCTCGCGCCCCTCGCCATGCACCACGCCTGCATGCATCTGGAAAGGGCCATGACTGCCCAGATGAGCGTGAGCAAGGGCAGGAGGAAGATCCAGAACAGAACGTCCACTTGGGGATGCTGCGCCCTGACGAGCAGTGCAGCTCCATCCAGGCCGAGAACCCCGAGCAGTTGGCAGCGCGCGCCCCACTTGTCGGAGTCCTCGCACCCGGAATCACATGACGCGGCGCGCATCCCGCTCTGGACGCATGGTCGATGCCATAATCCCGCGGCACCTCGCGTGGCTCGCCGCAGCCTCCGCCATCGTCGCGCCGCCCGGTCGGTCTCGCGTGTCGACCGCTACTCGTACGTGCATGCCGCCCCATCGGCGGCCCCGTCCAGCCGCCGACAATTCGGGCCATTGGAACCTTCGCCATTCCTTCGGTAGCGCACGCGGTGAGCAGCTGCAGCAGCACTAGGGCGGCGATGTTCTCTTCCGGATGACCTTCAACGGAGCTCCATTACTGCGTTCTGACAGCCTGAACGATCTCCGGCGAGAGCGTCAAAATTCCGGCAGCTATCCAGCCGACTTCAACTACCCGCATGGTTCGAGGAGTAGCTCGCCCGGTCGGCACATAGGCGGTAACCAAACGAAAGAACCTCTCGGAAATCCCCTACACGTTCAACGCAAAGAGAATTCCCATTGGAGCGATGAACGCAGCCCCGCAGCAGAGCATTCATATCCGCCTGCTGGTACTTTCAGTAGACTTAGCGATCTCGTTCACCGCGACTCCAAGAAATCCACTCCAGGGGAGGCCCCATAGGCAGCCGATTCTGCGCCCTCAGGTATCACTGCGATTGTCGCCGCCCCCATGCTGGCGGCCACTTCGGCCACCCTTTGAGCTAATTGCGCCGCCAAGCCCGACGGCAATTATCACGGGAACGACAATGTCGAGTGGGCCGGGGAGAGGGCGAGCCGCAACGTAAGCCCCGATGACCACCAGGGCACCGAGGGCCATCTTCCAACGCCTACCAGTCGGGTAGGTAGTCCCCATGCATGCCCTCCCGCCTCTTCTTTACCGTTATTTTCATCTTCAGAGCGATGTCCTGGTCTGCATGGCGCTGGCTGTCGTAGCGAATTTTGGCCCTGCGTATCTTGCTGCGATACCGCCACCAGCCCCCGATATAACGGTCTGGATGCAGAAACTGAACCAACTCCAGTTCTTTTTACCGGCATTTGGCACGATATAGGCACCTGCTCCAACACCCACGCCTACCGCGACTCCGCACACCACTGCGGCTCCGCACGCGGCACCAGCCAGGAAGCCGTCGACAACGATCCGGTGCGGGCCGCGGCGGTTTCGCCCTCCTGGGTGTAAAAGCGACGCTAATTGCCGCTAAGCGCCATCCAGATCACGCCTACACCCGATGTCGCGGCACATAGGGCAAGAGATATGTCCGCAAGTCCGCACCGCGTCCAGTGGCCATGCGGGGCCAGCTTGGTGCCGCTCGCCTCGTGACCTGAACGCAGCCAAATTCCGATCTTTCGCGCCGCTTCGCCACTCGTGCCCTTGAAGCGGTCGACGAGAGAGCCACCAAAAGCGAACACCGAGATAATTCGGTCCTCGTCGAGCTGCACCTCCAGCGTGCCGTCATCACTGACCGAAACGCCACGGATTGCCATTTTGGGAACAATATGGGTGCGTAGCGGATTGATTACCAGGAGCACGTCGTTACGCAGCACAACTTTACAGTTTGCGACTCGACCGGCCACCCCGGCGAGAAGCAGGGCGATGGGCACACCCTGCCATCCGGTTCGAAACCCACTCACGGAGGTAACTCTCCACACTGCCGCGAGCATTCCAACCCCGAGACTCGCGATTACTATCCCGAAAAAAACAGGCCAGGAGCGGCGCCGGAGTACAGTTTGATCCATTTCGGCCAGCATCGCTTTCTCCTGTCCCGCCCCATCTGCGCTCAGCACCATCCGGGCCCATTTCCTGGACTTGCCGCGCCGACTCCGCAGAATGTTAGTGAATTTCCGAGATTGAGACTTATGTTCGCTTGAGTTGCGCCCCAGTCGACCGTCTTTCGATATCCGTAAATGGTGACATTCTTCATTTCGGACACAGTCTTGACGCGTTTCCGGCTCACGAAAGCCGAGCCTCGCCAGCTTCCTGCGAGCCCTCTTGCGGCGACTCCTCCGCCGACCGTCCATGCCAGGCTTTTGCCTGCTGCAGCATAGTTCCAGCTCCCTGTTGTCACGCCATCGCCAACGAGAGTCGCCGCCACAACACCCACGCCTACCCCTGTGCACAGCCCTGCCGAGACGGCTGCACAGGTCACGAATCCCGCGGCGGGAAGCACTCTGTTCTTCCAGCCGTCCCAGGTGCCAAAGGTGTCGTGGAGTCCGGACTTGGTCTGGCTCCAGGCGGCGCCGAAGTTACCGTTGCGGATGTTGCCGAAGATGCCGTCCTTCTTGCGGCGCTCTGCCTGGGCCCTCCTCTCCGCTTCCGCGCGGGCCTTGGCCCTGGCCTGGGCCTGCCACTGGGCGCGGTTGACGGCGGACTGCCGGGCCCGGGCCCGGGCGTGGCCGTCGTCGATGAGGTAGTGCGAGGGGTTGGCGCGGTACGCGCGGTATCGCTGGCGGAAGACCTTGCCCTTGCGAGGGGTTTGCTTCCAGACCCATTTGCCGTTGCGGTAGTGGTAGCCCGCATACATCCCGCGGTCGGCTCCCCACGCGGCGTCGCCTTGAGGTCCGTGGTCGGTGGGGCCCAGGGGGCGCAGGCCGTCGGGGTCGGACTTGGTGAGCGGGCTGTTGTGGGCGTAGGAGTAGGCGTTCATCTGGGCGGGGTCGTCGGGGTCGTTGACCGGGTCGACGGAGAGGAAGCGGCCCAGGGCCGGGTCGTACTCGCGGGCGCCCAAGTGCACAAGGCCGGTGGGGTCGTTCGTGCCGCCGACGAAGCCACGGGTACCGGGCAGGGAATCCCCACCCGTCGAGCGGAGCCCGCCGAAGGGGAGTTGTTTGCGGCGGGTGAGGGCGAGGGTGCCCATCGCCACGGCTGCCATGGAGGTGCCCTGGTGGTCGGAGAGGAGGAAGGAGAAGCCCTTGTCTGTGCGGACGGCGACGGTTTCGCCCTCGTGGGTGTAGTAGCGGATGCCTTCCTTCGCGCCGCCCTTGGTGACCTTCAGCTCGTTGTCGCCGGGCAGGGTGAGGGTCTGGCTGCCGTCCGCGTCCTCGGTGATCAGGCGGTTGCCGTCGGCGTCGTAGCGGTAGCTGGTCTTCTTGCTGCCCTCGGTCAAGGTGGCGAGGTGCCCCTCGTCGTCCCAGGTGAGGGTCTGGCCGCGGTCGCCGAGGGTGCGCTTGGTGGTGTTGCCTGCCTCGTCGTAGCCGTAGGTGTTCTTCTGCCCGTCGTCGGGGCCGCCCTTGACGGTGGCTTCCTGCACGGCGTGCGGCAGGCCGGTCTTGGGCTCGGGCTGGGTGTAGGTGGTGGTGGCCCCGGACTTGTGGTCGGTCTGCTCGGTGCGGTTGCCGATGGCGTCGTACACGAAGGACTGCCAGTAGGCGTCCGGGCCGCCGACCGTGCTTGCTGATGGCGCGGTGCCGCAGTCGGCCTTGGCGGTCCATGCCTCGGTGAGCTGTCCCAGTGCGTCGTGGGTGAAGCACTGGGTGTCGGTGGACTTGGTCTCGTCCTGGCCGCTCGCGGTGGTGATGCCGGTGACGTTGCCCGCGTCGTCGTAGGTGTAGGTGGTGTCGTCGATGCGCTGCGGGGCCAGGTCACGGTCGGTGGTCTGCCGCGTCATACGGCCGGTGTGCTCGTCGTAGACCTGGGTCTTGTAGACCCTCTTGCCGAGGACGCCGAACTGGGTGCGCACCGGGCGGGAGAACACGTCGTGCGAGGTGGAGTTCACCAGCGTGATGGAGCCCGCGGTCGTCGTCTGAGGAAGGTTCCCCTCGCCGTAGACGGTGGTCTGGCGCTCGCTGGGCAGGTTGCCGACCTTCGGGTGCTTCATCCATTCCTGCTGACCGGTGTATTTGTTGTAGCCGAACGTCCAGGTGTAGGTGCCTGCCAGGTCGCCTGCCCCGTCGGGGACCGTGACCGTGCTGGACAGCGGCTGGTAGAGATCGTCGTAGCCGGTGGTGGCCGAGCGGTACTCCTGGCCGTCGATGTAGCGGGTGCTGCTGGCGGGTTGGCCCTTGGCGACGGTGTCGTAGGTCCACTTCGCCAGCAGGCCGGTGCCCTTCTTCAGCTCCGTCTTGCGGCCCAGCTCGTCATAGCCGGTGCTCAGCGTGATGTTCCGTGCGTCCGTCGTGGAGATCGGGTTGCCGAGCTTGTCGTACCTGGTGCGGGTGACACCCTTGTCGGGGTCATCGGCCGTAGTCTGCTGGCCGCGGGCGTCGAAGGTGTACGTCCAGGTGTTGCCGGCCGGGTCGGTGACCTTCTCCGGTTCGTCGAACTTGCCGTAACCGTACGTCGTCCTCTGGGACTTGGTGCGCTCGGCATCCGTGTACTGCAGGCGTTGGACCGTGCGACCGCGGGCGTCGGTGACGACGGTGGTGGCGGTGCCGCCCCTGGGCGGGACGACCGTGGTGCGGTCGCCTCCGTACAGCGTCTTCGTGCGCCACTGTTCGTCGCCGTACGTGCGGGAGATCGCGTCGGTGACCCGGCCCATTCCGTCGTAGACGTTCTCCGTCATCGCGGGCACCTTGTTGTCCGCGCCTTCGGCCAAGGCCTTGGAGGGGGCGCCTTCGGTGTAGTAGGCGGCGTACGACTTCCAGGCGAAGCCGCGGGTGTCGTACCGCGTCTCGGTGACGATGCGGTTCTTGGTGCCGATGGCCGGGGCCTGGGTCTCGCGTGCGCGCATCAGGCCGTCGTAGAGCTGGTAGCTGGTGGCGTACGAACCGTCGTACTGGAGCGACTTGGTGGCCACCGCGTTCGCGGCGGTCCTCGAGATCGTGTAGGCGTACTCGGCGGAGGGCTGGGCCGCATGGTCGGCCTTGGCCCAGCCGGGGTTCCAGACCTTCAGTGTGCGGCCCAGGCCGTCGTGGACGGCGTCGGTGCGCTTGGCGTTGGCGTCGACGGTGGCGGTCGCCACGCCACGGGCCGGGTCGTAGGTGGTGGTCGTGGTGTGCTTCAGCGCGTTGGTCACGGTCGTGGCGGTGGGCGCCTCGACGGTCGTGGGTGTGTACGCGGTCGTCGAGGTGTTGCCGTCCGCGTCGGTGTCGGTCAGTTCGCGGCCGTGCTGGTCGTAGCTGTGGCGGGCGGTGGTCAGATGGCCGGTGCCCTTGTCGTCCTGTTCGTCCAGGCGCGTCACGTCGCCCTTGGTGGGGGCGGTGTCCAGGCTGGTCGCGTCGTCGTAGTAGTGCCGTTCGGAGGAGATCAGATCGGCGGGCAGCGACGGCGTCTTGTCGCAGGCCACGGCGGTCTTCTTGACCTCCTTGACCAGGGTGAGGAGGTTCTTGTCGGCGTTGCGGGCGTAGCTGGTGGTGGTGCACTCCTCGTCGCCGGACTTGGCGATGTCGCCGAGGTCGGACTCGGAGGTGGGCAGTCCGAACTCGTCGAAGGTGCGCTCGCTTTGGGTCGTGCGCCAGCCGCCCGCGACGGCGGTGCGGGTCTTCTCGCTCTTGCTGCCGGTGGCGTATGCGGTCAGGGCGGGCAGGCCGCCGCGCGCGTGGGTGGCGGTGGCCGCACCGTGCCAGGGGGTGTAGCTGGTGGTGGTCTCCAGCTTGCCGCCCACCCCGTTGTAGGTGGCCTCTTCGCGGGTCATGCCGGCGAAGGCCTGGTGGTCGGTGACCTCGATGCCTTCGTGGTCGGCGACCTTGGCGCCGTCGATGCCGCGGAAGTAGCGGTACTCCTTCAGGGTCTGCTTGCCCTCTGCGGGGGCACCGGTGCGGACCTGGACGCGGCCGTAGCCCTTGCGGTCGCCGTAGGTGAGGTGCTTGGCCTTGGTGAACTCGTCCTCGTCCTTGGCCCAGGCCATGCCGTCCAGGTAGGCGTAGTCGGTCTCCTTGACGGGGGCGCCGCCGGTGTTGTCGGCTTCCAGGACCTGGGTGGTCACGTAGGTGTGGAACCAGTCGAGGTAGGGCTCGTAGTCCGCAGCCGGGGCGTCCGGCGGTGACCATGTGACCGGGTAGCAGCGGCGCTTGTTCGCCGACGGTCTTGGCACGTCCCCGGCCTTGCAGTCGGGTGCGGAGTAAGTGACCCCGATGGTGCCGCCGGACTCGGTGTCGATGCCGTAGACGCGCCAGCGCACCAGCGGGGGCACCGGGTCGGGCTTGCCGCCGGTGGTGGCGCCCTCGACGCGGTTGGCGAGCTGCTGCCCCTTGAAGGTGACCGGGGGCAGGGTGACGTCGCCGGTGCCGGTGTGGCCGGTGCGGGTGACCGAGGAGAGCCACAGGGCCGGGTCGGCGCCGTCCCCGGTGGCGGGGAACTGGTGCTTCAACTCCCAGGAGTCGACCGGCTTGTAGGCACCGCCGGTCAGGACCGAGGTGGAGATCTTCGTCAGGCGCTTGCGGGTCCAGAAGGAGGGCGAGTAGCGGTCCTTGCACTTCTCGCCGGCCTTGCAGTACCGGTCGAAGGGCACGTCGGGCCAGTTCTTCGCGTGCTCCTTGTCGAAGGTGGTGCACTCGTTCAGGCAGCGCTCGGCGACGGTGAAGTCGACCTTGCCCGCGGCCTTCTTGGCGTACATGCTGCTGGAGCGCAGGCCGTACTCGATGCGGTCCAGGTAGCCGCCCCGGTCATACGAAGTGGCGGTCGCTTCACCGGTGTTGGGGTTGACGTTGCGGCCGTAGTAGTTGGTTTCGGTGTTCCAGTAGTAGGCCATCGCGTCCCCGTGCGGGTCCACGACGTAGTCGAGGTTCCACCGCCAGGCCTGCTGGCACCACGAGTCCTTGTACGCATCCGCGTGGCAGGGCTCGTCCTTGTGGTTGCCGAACACCGGCACCGTCCATGTGGAGTTGGTCTGCGCCTTCCCCTCGCTCCAGCCGGGCAGCCGGTGGTAGCCGAAGTAGTAGCGCGTGCCGTCCGGGGTGGTGATCCGCCAGTACTCGCCGTTGTCGTCGCCGTTGCCGCGCTCCTTGCTGTCGAGCTTGACGGCCTTGGTGCCGTCGTCGCTCTCCAGGTGCCACTCGCCCTTCTTGTCGTCCCTGACCAGGGTGTTGGTCTGCCCGCCCAGGTTCAGGACGGCGTTGTCCTTCTTCCAGCACTGGTCGCCGCTCTTGTCGGTGCCGTTGCCCTCCTTGGCGTCATCCGCGCAGGAGACGTAGCGGCGCTCGATGTAGCCCGGCTCCATGCTCCAGCCGTCACCGATCCAGTTCGCCTGGTTGTTGGTGGCAGCGGTGCGGCCGTCCACCGACTGCGAGCTGTACCGCAGCTTCAGTTCCGGTTCGGTTCCGCCGGGCACCTCGGGGGTGTCGATGTCGTACGACCAGGTGAAGCCGCCGTTGGACCCACCGGCGGACCAAGAGGCGGACGGGGCGAGGGAGCTGGCCCTGAAGTCGCCCGCGGCGCCGGAGGCCGCGGCGGAGACGGCCAGCAGAACCGTGCCGTCGTGCGCGGCAAGGCCGCTTGCGGAGCGCGTTCCTGCGGGGGCCTCGGCGACCGGAGTGGCGCTGTCCGGTGCCGCGGTGGCCGGTGCGGCGGGCAGCGCGACGGACGCCGAAAGGGTGCCGTCCTTGGTGTCGTTGTCGGTGTCGAGCGCCTGGCCCTCCGAACAGCCCTTCTTGCCCGGGGTGGTGAGCGCACACTCCGGCAACTGTCGCAGTGTCAGGCGCGAGGCCCAGTCACCGCCGAAGGCGTGCCGGAAGCCGGAGTAGTCGACGCGGATGTCCATCGCGCCCTTGGTGCCCTCGACCGGGCGCACCGCGAGCAACACGCCTTGGACGCCAAGGGACTTGGCCGCCTTCTGGTCCAGGACCTGGACCTGCGCCTGCTGAGGGCCGACGGCCTTGGCGCGGCCGACGCTGACCGGAAGCGTCCCGGGGTCGGCCGCGGCGCGCTCCGCCTTCGGCACGGCGACCGTGACGGTGCCCGCCTTGGGCCAGGCCGTCTTCGGTGCGGCCTTCCAGCGGTGCTCGGCCGTCCGGTCCGGCTTGGCGAGCGGCTGCTTCTTCACCGGGGAGGTCGGCACCGGATCCGGGTTCCCCAGCTTCGCCAGGGTCAGTTCGGCAGCTGCGGCCACCGGCCCGCCCAGCAGCCCGGCCACGAGATAGGCCACCAGTGACACGGCGACCCACCGAACGGCCCTCATCCGTCTCCCGATCGCACGATCGGGACGCCCGACCACCCCTGCCCGAGAACCGGACACCAGCCCACCCCACAGAACGTTCACGTTGATGAAGATCTACGGAACCTAGCAGTCGAAAAAGGGACCTCAACCTTCAATTAAAAGGCTTTATAGAGCCGTTACTTTCATGCGGCACCCATACATCATCTCCGCCTCTCAGAACAGGCCTGAACCAGGAAGCGTGTGACAACTTGCAGCTCAAGCAGTGCTTTTGAGTCAGAGTCGAAGGGTGTTCAACCCTCGCGCAACCCTTCAGGATGCTGAATTGTCGGCGTTGTAGCGCACACGATTTCTGTGCAGAAACTTGCGAAGGAAATGTAATGAGAGTCCATCAGAAACGGCGGATGAGAACCGTCCTCCGCCGTCTCCCGCTGGCCGCTGCCACAGTTCTCGCACTGACCGTGCCGCTCTTGGCGGCCGCCCCTGCGACAGCCAGGCCCGCCACTTCGCCCCCTGCTGAGGCCCTGACCGACCGGGGATACACGGCCGAGGAGAGCCAGGCCCTCACCGCGGCCGCCGACACCGGCGAACCGGTGGAAGTGGCTTCACGGCGCACCGAGGCATCCCAGGTCTTCGCCAACCCCTCGGGCACGTTCACCGAAGAGCGGTACGCCACCGCCCAGTGGGCCCGCCAGGGCGGCAAGTTGGTCGACATCGACACCAGCCTGCACCGGGGCGATGACGGGAAGATCGCGCCCAGGGCCGCCACCGTCGGCCTTGAGTTCTCCGGCGGGGGAACCGGTCCGCTGGCCACCATCACCCGCGACGGCCGCAGCATCTCGCTGACCTGGCCCACCGCCCTGCCCGCGCCGAGCGTCGCAAAGGACACCGTCACCTACCCGGACGTGCTGCCCGACGTCGACCTGAAACTGCGGGCCGGCGCCTCCGGCTTCGCCCAGCTCCTCGTGGTCAAGTCCCCTGAGGCCGCCGCCAATCCCGGCCTCAAGACCATCGCGTACGACATGTCGAGCAGCGGCGTGAAGGTCACCGCCGACGCACACGGCAACCTCAGTGCCCGCAACCCCGGCGGACAGGAACTGTTCACCGCGCCCACTCCCCGCATGTGGGACAGCACCTCCAGCACCTCCGGAGCGCCGACAGGCCTGAAGGCCAAGACAGTCGCGGACGAGCCGGCAGGCCCCCAGGCCACGGACGAGTTCGAGCCGGGGCACGGCGCCCAACAGGCCGCGATGCCCGTCCAGGTCAAGGGTGACAGCCTCGAACTCACCCCGGACCAGGGGCTGATGACCGGCAAGGACACCACCTACCCGGTCTACATCGACCCCTACGTCGAGGGCTCCCGCCACTCCTGGACGCTCGCCTACAAGAAGTACCCCAACAGCTCCTTCTACAACGGGGCCGGCTGGGGCGGCTCGGGCAAGTCCACCTCCACCGCCCGCGTCGGGTACGAGAACGAGACCAACGGCCTGGGCCGCTCGTACTTCCGCATGAACACCAAGAACCTGTGGAGCACCAAGAAGCAGGTCATCAGGTCCACCTTCCGGATCAAGAACACCTGGTCCTGGTCCTGCACTTCCAAGCCGGTCGACCTGTACCGCACGGCGGCCATCGGTTCGTCGACCACCTGGAACAACCAGCCCGACAAGCGGGAAAAGCTGGACACGGTCAACGACTCCAAGGGCTGGGGGTCCAACTGCCCTGCGGGCAACCTCGCCTTCGACACCACACGAGCCGCCAAGGACGCCGCCTCCGGCAAGTGGAACACCATCACCCTGCTGCTGCAGGCCGACAACGAGAAGGACGTGTACGGGTGGAAGAAGTTCTCCGCCAAGTCCGCGGTGCTCTCCACCGAGTACAACACCATCCCCAACGCGCCCTCGGGCCTGGACACCATCCCCAGCACGAAGAACCGCAAGGGCTGCGGCAACGCCGCCCCCTACGGCATCATCGGCAACACCGACGTCTACCTGACCGCCAAGGTCGGCGACAAGGACGGCGGCACCGTCAAGGCCCAGTTCCACCTGTGGGCCACCGGACACCACGACGACGGCCCCAAGGTCTTCTTCGACAAGACCGTCTCCGCCACCTCCGGCACCGTCGCCAAGATCAAGGTCCCCAAGGCCACCCTCGCCGCGTACGTCTCCACCGCCGGCGGAAACTTCTCCTGGAAGGCCCGGGCCAGTGACGGCAAGGCCAGTTCCGACTGGACCCCCACCCTGGGCGCGGCCGGCTGCCGCTTCGTCTTCGACCCCAACCGCCCCAGCTCCCCGCCCGGCATCACCTCCAGCCAGTTCCCCGACGGATCCGACGGCTGGCCCGTGACCACCGGCAGCGTCCGCACCCCGGGCACCTTCACGCTCTCCAGCGGTGGCGTGAAGGACGTGACCAAGTACGAGTACTGGACCGACACCAACCCCACCGTGCGCACCGCCACCCCCAGCAGCACGGGCGGCAGCACCACCATCAAGTTCACCCCGACCGCCACCGGCGCCAACTACCTGTACGCCCGCAGCCTGGACAAGGCCGGCAACAAGTCCGACCGGCAGCCCTACCTCTTCTACGCCAACGGCCCCAAGGAAACCGACAAGCCCGGCGACATCAACGGCGACGGCAACCCCGACTTGTGGGCCATCGACAAGGACAGCGCCCTGCACCGCTACTTCGGTGCGGGCGACGGCACCGTCACCGACGCCACCTCCCCCGCCTCCCACTCGACCTGGAGCGGAGCGAAGATCACCCACCGCGGCGACTGGACCGGCGACGCCTACGAAGACCTCATCGCCCTCAACCACGACACCGCCACCAACACCGACCGGCTCTGGATCCACCCCAACAACGGCTACGGCTTCGCCTGCACCAACTGCGCGGGCGACGACAGCGACCGCCGCGAGCTCACCGTCTACGACGAGGCCAACAGCCACTGGAACAACGCCGACCAGATCCTCGCCATCGGCGACGTCGACGGCCCCCTGGACATCGACGACGACGGCGCCCCGGACACCGCCGGCCACCCCGACCTGCTCGTCAAGGAAGGCGACCTGCTCTGGCTGTACTTCGGGGCGGCCGACCATCGCCTCGACACCGACCGCGAGCCGATCCTCATCGGCCAGGACGGCTGGCAGAACATGGACCTGTTCGCCCCCGGCGACACCAACGGCGACGGACGCATCGACCTCGGCGCCCGCGACCGCACCACCGGCGACCTGTACGTGTACCGCGGCACCGGCGACAACGGCGACGGGCTCGCCGACCAAGCGGCAAAGATCCGCACCGGCCACAACTTCGGCACCACCGGTGTCCCCCTGATCACTTCTCCGGGCGACGCGGACGGCAGCGGGAAGGCCTTCGACCTCTGGTTCACCCGCAGCGACAACGCCCTCTGGAACTACCTGGACATCGGCAGCGGAAGCGGAACCGGCATGTCCAAGGTGAGCGACGGCTGGAAGGGCTACCAAGCGATCAGCTGACCCGGACGCAGCACGGCACGCTGTGCGGCAGGCAGTGCGGCAGGCCGAAAGTGCCGCACAGGATTCTCCGACCTCGTGCAGTACCGGCGGTACCGGTACTGCACGAGGCCGACGCTCGGTCTAGCCGAGCACCTCGCTCACCGTACCCGCGCCGACCGTGCGGCCGCCCTCGCGGATGGCGAAGCCGAGGCCCGTCTCCAGCGGGACGTCACGGCCGAGCTCGACCGTCATCGTGACGGTGTCGCCGGGGCGGGCGACGGCCGCATCGCCGAGGTCGACGTCGCCGACCACGTCCCCGGTGCGGATGTAGAACTGCGGCCGGTACCCGGTGGCGATCGGCGTCGTACGGCCGCCCTCGCGCGCCGAGAGGACGTACACCTGCGCGGTGAAGCGCCTGCTCGGCCGTACGCTGCCGGGTGCCGCCACGACATGGCCGCGGCGTACGGCGTCGCGGGGCAGCCCGCGCAGCAGCAGCGCCACGTTGTCCCCCGCCTGCGCCTCCTCCATCGGCTTGCCGAACGTCTCCAGGCCCGTGACGACGGTCTCCGTGTCGGCGCCGAGCACCTCCACGCGGTCGCCGACGCGCACCGTGCCGCGCTCGACGGCTCCGGTGACGACGGTGCCGCGCCCGGTGGGGGTGGTCAGCTGGGGTTCCTGAACGGCGCGAATCGCCAAGCGGGGATCGATCCGCCCTTCCACGAGCAGTGGCGGGAGTGGCCGGGAGTGTGGCACCGGTGTGGATTCCGCATCGGAAAGCCGCTCCATGGCCGCCTCCCACACTCCCGACTTCACCCAGCGGTGAAACCGAGACTTATAACCCTTGTCCTGCGGCCAAGGCCGCCCCGTGCGCGCCTTGTCCAGCACCGCCGCGACGACGTCACGCTCTGGCAACCGATCAGTGCGTCGATAGCGGTGGTCCGCAGCCAAGACGGGTTCGATCGCCGCCCAGGCATCGTCCGTGAGCACCGGCACTCGTCGCGACCGATCCCGGAACCACGCGGTCACCGAGCAGTCACCCGTGCGCGACCGCGCCACTGCATGGGCACAGGTCACCCGGACATGCAAAAGGTCGAGCACTTCGGCCTGCTCCTCCGGGCACATGTCCACGAGCTTCTTCCGGGCAATTTGGGCAAGGGTCTGAAGGTCACGCGCGCGTTGATCAGCTGCCTCTGCCTCCTGCTGCCAGGCGATGACTTCGGACTGCAGCTTCTCCAACTCAGCCAGTTCCGCAAGGAGAGGCTTCAGCGCCCGTTCCACAGCCGCCTCAGCATCGCCTTGCGGCATCCTGCGACGGGCCGCCTGCTTCGCAGCGACGGACGTCGCCAAGTCGATGGCACTGTTCTGCTCTTCGATCTTCTTGTCCAAGGACGCGAGCCGCGCTGTTTGATCCTCGAACGAGCCCAGCGCCTGAGCTGCCCAGTCGTCCGCCATCACCCGCAGCCGATCCGGGTCGCTGAGCAGCTTCTGGACCTCGCACCAAACCGTCTCCTCGAGGTCATCCGCATAGATTCGGGGGCACTTGCAGGCGCTGAACTTCGAGTGGGACTCGTTCTTTCCCGCACAACGGTAGAAGCGGACCGCCTGAGTAGAGATCTCAACTCCCGTGTAGTGCAGGCCGCAAGGGCCGAAGAGCCGTCGGGAGTACGGATACACTCTCCCGCTCCGCCCCCGGTTGCTTCCACGACGCCGCCGCGCGAGTGCGGCCTCCAGCGCTCTGATCTCCTCAGGCTTGAACACAGGATCCAGATCTGTTGTGACGGTCGACCCGTACAAGGCCCTTCCGTCAGGCCCCGTCTTGGCGCGGGAAGGGTTTCGGAACACGACTACCGGATCTGCCATGGCTGCTCTGAGACGCTGCAGCAGGTTGTTGTGTCGCCAAGGGCCCCGGCGGCCCTGGTACCCCAAAGTGTTGAGTCGGGCCGCGGCCTGACGGACGTTCAGATTGTCCTCCACGATCAGCCGACGGGCCTTGTGCAGGACCTCGTACTCGTGCGGCCGGTCGCATGCGCAGACCTCCTCGGGAAGATCCAGGACCAGCCGAGACTCGCCCTTCATTCCCTTGTTCTCGATTCGGTAGCCGTAGCGTGGCTCGCCGCCGACATGCCCACCGTCTTCGGCCTTCTCCTGCAGTCCGTTCTGGGTCCTGGTGCGAATGCGTACGTACTCCTTGAAGGCATAGTTCGCCTCCTCACGCATGGCCGCTTCGCCGTCTTCCGTGGTGTTGTCGATGTCCTTGTCCACTACGGCCACGGAGATGCCGAGGTCTTGGAGCTCCCACACCCACCGCCAGAAGACCCGGTCCTTGCGTCCGATGGCGCGCGTCTCTGCGACCACGACGACATCGAACGGACGTGGGGTCTGTCGGGCAAGCGCCATCAGGCGAGGTACGTCGTCCCGCTCCTGCCAAGGAAGCGAGCCCGTGACGCCCTCATCCTTGAACGTGTCGACGTGCTCCCATTCCTTCTTCTCGATGTACTTCTTGGTCTTCTTACCGGTGTAGGTGATGCCGTACCCCTTGGCCTGCTCCTCCGTGGACACCCGTAGGTAATCCACCGCACGAAGAGCGGGCGTGAGAACCTTGGACATGTCGGTCCTTCCGCGACTGGCCTGACCCCGGCAGCGCTCCACCGCCGCCGGGGTCGCTATGAACGCGCGGATCGTAGCTCCGAACTACCCCTGATTACTGGCACCTTGATGGTCCCGACATGCTGCGGGCAGGGCTCTCCGGTGGTTGCCGAAGAGCAGGCTCAGCAACCGCGCGTAGGACTCTGGGTCGGGCTCTTCCGCGATGTGCCACGAGACGCTGGATTGCCCGCCGCAAGACCCGCGCTCGGTCTCCGACTCGCCGCCACTCGGGCCCTTGGCATCACCCCCCTCCTCACCTCGCGGCAGCGGCTTGGCGGTCACCAGTCACCACCACACCACGTGGCGGACAGACTGGCGTCGAGAAGCAACTGCTCCAGGGCATGGGCGGCTTGTTGGGGGACCACGCTGTTGCCGAGGAGGCGGAGCTGGGCGGCTCGGGAAAGGCCCGGCGTGCCGGTGACGTGGCCGTACAGCCCCATCATCCAGCCGACGAACTCCGCAGAGAGACGACGTGTGCCGGGAACGGTGGGGCTGGGAGCGGCACACCCAGTCACGTGCTCCCATCGGCGGATGGCGGGCAGGTACTCGCCCCACCAGCGGGCAGGCGAGTGACTGCTGTGCGGAGGTTCATGCCGCCCTTGCGTTTCGGGGTGATGCCCGCGCCGCCGTTGGCATCCGCTGACGTCGGGGTGGGCAGCAGCGGCGTGACCTCGCCACAGTCGACCTGTGCACCCGCAGCAGACAGCTCCGCCGCGGTGGACGCCAGGGTGAGGCCGCCGTTCCTGTACCGCTG
>NZ_JBHYJI010000014.1:0-84903 GCF_042740435.1 Streptomyces sp. NPDC059002
CCCGCGCCCCTTATAAGGGGCGCGGGGAACTGCGCGAGGACGGACCACGGCCCGCACCCGAAGAACTACGAGTGCCGCCCCCGCCTATGCCGCGCAGCGGCAAAGAACACCCCACCGGAGGCCAGCAACAACGCAGCCACCGCACCGAGCAGCGGTGCGACCGAGGCAGACCCCGTATCCGGCAGCACCGGCGGCACACTCCGCGAGGGCGAAGGCCCCGGCGTCGTCGGCCCGGGCGTGGGCGACGGAGGAGTCGGCGACGGCGGGGTCGGCGACGGCGGCGTAGGGGTCGGAGTGGGCGGCGTCGGCGTCGGGGTCGGAGGAGTCGGCGTAGGCGTGGGCGGCGTCGGCGTCGGCGTCGGGATCTCGCTCGGGCCGACCTCCGCGACGACCCACGGCGCCTCCGTGGCCAGCAACGGACGGAGCGTCCCGTCCGGCTCCCGCCGGTCCCCGGCGATCGCGATCTTGTTCCAGGTCCGCTCCCCACCGGCGAACGGCGCGTCGTCCGGCGCCCGCTCGGGCACCCGCATCCGCCAGCGCAGCGTGTACCGCTCACCGGCCGAGAACACGTGGTCCCCGAAGTCGAAGCGGACGGAGCGGATCTTGCTCCAGTCGGTCACGCCCGAGGCGGGCACGAAGCTCGGATCCGGCTTCCCGTCGCACTGGAACGGGGCGCTCTTGTCGGCGGTGTTGTCCATCTCGGGCCGGCACGGATCGGCCTTCTCCGAGTACGTGATGGTGACGGGCGCCGTCCCCGCGTCGATCGGCCCGGTCAGGACGGGCCGCCACTCGCTGGTCGCGTCGTCGCCGTAGCGGCCGCTGGTGACGCCCTTGGTGCCGGGCGCGGGCAGCAGGTCGTACGCGACGACGTTGGTGAGGTCGGTGTTGCCCATGTTGCCGAGGACGGTGCGGTAGTCGACGGTGCCGCCCGCGGTCGACTGCCCGACCTCGTCCTCCTTGCCCGGCACCTCGGCCGAGCCCTTGAAGTCGCTGTCCTTGTCGCCCTTGACCTCCTTGGTGACGAAGAGCGAGGCGGACTGGGCGATGGCGAAGTCGTCGGTCGCCTCGGCGACGTTCTCGGTGGTGTTGCCGTCGCCGTCGATGTCGTGGAAGTCGGTCTGGCGGGTGTTGATGGGGCGCTGCGCGTCGTAGAGCCCGGCGCGGTTGCCCGCGTAGTCGGCGTCGTTCGGTGTGCCGCCGTAAGTGCCGCTGGCGACACCGGGCTTGACCGTCGTACGGAAGGTGTAGACGCACGTCGAGTCGTTCGCCGGGATCTCGGCGCCGCGTTCGGCGGTCAGTTCGACGCGGGTGCGTCCGTCGGGGCCCGCGGTGACGGTCTCGGTGAAGCGGTCGGCGGCCGGACAGGTGGCGGGCTTGCCGTCCGCGAGGGCCCAGGACCCGCGCTCGTACGAGAGTTGGCGCGGCACCAGGTCGACGAAGCGGGGCCGCAGCGGCGAGGAGTCGGTGCGGTAGCGGTCGTTGCGCATGGTGATGCGCCAGGTGTGGGTGCCGCCGGGGCCGACGGGGGCCGGGTCGGTGGACTTGGTCAACTCGGGCTGGGCGACCTCGGGTTCGATGCGGAAGTTCGCGCAGGACTCCTCCTGCGCGGTGCCGCCGCTGGAACCGGTCAGTTCGAGCTGCGCGCAGTTGCGTACGTCGCCGCTGCCGCCCGGCACTTCGGTGGCGTCGGCCCGTCCGGTGAACTGGGCGACCAGGTTGGCGCCCGCGGCGAGGCCCGGGATGTCGATGCGCACGGAGACCGGTTCGGTGCCGAGGTCGACCTGTTGGCCGGTGGGCGTCAGCGTCTCGGTGCTGCCGTCGCGGCGCGTGACGACGGCCGTCCAACTGCCCCCGTAGGTGCCGCCGGAGGGGGTGGAGATGCGCAGCGTCTGTGCGTCGAAGCCGTTCGGCAGGGCGTCGGTGAGGCGGACGTCGGCGGCCTCGGTGCCGGTGTTGCCGAACCGCAGGACGTACGAGAGGCGCTGGCCGTTGCCCGCGAGGGGCGTGTCGACGGACTTGTCGAGGGTGCCGGAGACCTCGCCGGAGCCGGTGCCGACGGTGGTGTCGGCGGTGGCGCTCTTGGAGATCTTGTTGGTGTCCGGGCCGTAGGGGTCGCCGGTGATGGTGGCGGTGTCGGTGAGCACGGTCCCGTCGGCGACGTCGTCGCGGACCTTGACCCTGATCTCGTGGACGACTCCGTACGGATACTCCTTGACCTGCGCCAACTGGTCGCCGTCGCGGTCCGGTTCGGTGTCCACGGGCCAGCTGATGGTGCGGGTCGCCGGGTCGTAGGTGTATCCGGCGGGGGTGGCGTCGACGAGGTCCACGCCCTCGGGGAGCACGTCGGTCAGGACGGTGTTCTCCAGGGCGAGGTTGCCGCGCGGCCGGTTGGCATCGCGCGGGTCGTTGGTCGCGGTGACCTTGTACGCCGCGGTGTCACCGGGCCGCGCCGCCTTCGGCCCCTCTTTGCTGATCGCCGGGTTGGGCGTGGCCGTGACCCGCACGGAGGCGTCGTCGGTGCTGGGGGTGCCGTCGCCGTTCGCTGCGGTGGCGGACATCGTCGCGGTCTGGTCGCCGGGCGGCGTCCAGTAGTCCGCGGTGGGCCAGCTGACGGTGAGCTGCGAGCTCTGGCCGCTGGCGATGGAGCCGTAGGTGACGGTGACGCTGCCGTCGGGGTTCGCGGTGACGTCGGTGACGCCCGGCGGGTAGGGCTGCGAGACATGGCCGGGCCCGGACGCTCCGGCCGGCGGCGTGAAGGTGACCGTCACCGACTGGCAGTCGCCCGGGATCGAGCACTGGATGTTCGCGTTGTACGAGACGTGGTCGCCGGAGGGCACGGGCGAGGTCGCCGGGTCGAGCCGGACGGCCATGCGGGCGTCCGCGTGGGCGGTGCCGTACGGCACGAGGGCGAGCGCCGCGAGGAGCGCGAACAGGACGACCGTCGCCGAGGCAAGGGTGCGGCGCGACCGGTGGTGGAGTACGGGCGTCACGGTGCTCCCGACCGCCGAGGGGATCTTCAGTGCCCGTTCACTGTGCTCCCGCGGGCGCCGCGGGACGGCCCATGACGAGTCGGTAGGACCGCCGTTTCACCTGATTAGGTGCCTGCCCGCACGACAGGGGCCCCGCACCTCCCGAAAGAGGCGCGGGGCCCAAGGGCCGGTGCGTCAGCCGGTGTTGCGCAGGCCCGCTGCCACGCCGTTCACGGTCAGCAGCAGCGCGCGGCCGAGCAGCGGGTCGGGCTCGGTGCCCGCGGCCGCCGCGTCGCGCTGGCGCTTGAGGAGGGCGACCTGGAGGTAGGAGATCGGGTCCAGGTAGGCGTCGCGGATCGCGAAGGTCTGCTGGAGGACCGGGTGGGAGTCGAGGAGTTCGTCCCCGCCCGTGACGCGCAGGACCTCGCGGACGGTCAGCTCGTGCTCTTCCTCGATCATGGCGAAGACGTGCTTGAGCTCGTCCGGCACGAGGGTGTCCACGTAGTGCCTGGCGATCCGCAGGTCCGTCTTGGCGAGCGTCATCTCGACGTTGGAGACGAAGTTCTGGAAGAAGTGCCAGTGCTCGTGCATCTCGTCGAGCACGGTGTCCAGACCGGCCTCGCGCAGGGCCTTCAGGCCGGAGCCGACGCCGAACCAGCCCGGCACGATCTGCCGCGACTGGGTCCAGCCGAACACCCACGGGATGGCGCGCAGTCCGTCGAGCGAGACGCCCGAGCCGGGGCGGCGCGATGGCCGGGAGCCGAGGTGCAGGTCGGCGAGCTGGTCGACCGGTGTCGACGCGAGGAAGTACGTCGGCAGGTCCGGGTCCTCGACCAGCTTGCGGTACGCGGAGTGCGCGGCGTCCGACACGACGTCCATGGCGGCGTCCCAGCGGGCGAGCGCCTCGTCGGACTGGCGCGGGGAGGTGTGCAGCGCGGAGGCCTGCAGCGTGGCCGCGACGGTCAGTTCGAGGTTCTCGCGGGCCAGCGAAGGCACCAGGTACTTGTCGGAGATGACCTCGCCCTGCTCGGTCACCTTGATCTCGCCCTCCAGGGTGCCCCAGGGCTGGGCGAGGATCGCGTCGTGCGAGGGGCCGCCGCCGCGGCCGACGGTGCCGCCGCGGCCGTGGAAGAGCCGGAGCCGCACGCCGTAGCGGTGCGCGACGTCACGCAGCCTGCGCTGCGCCCGGTGGATCTCCCACTGCGAGGTGGTGATGCCGCCGAACTTGGAGGAGTCCGAGTAGCCGAGCATGACCTCCTGCACGTCACCGCGCAGGGCCACCAGGCGGCGGTACGACGGGTCGGCGAGCATCTCGTCGAGGATGACGTCGGCGGCGCGCAGCTCGTCGGTGGTCTCCAGGAGCGGCACGATGCCGATCTTCGCCCAGCCGGCGTGCAGATCGATGAGCCCGGCCTCGCGGGCGAGCACCGCGGCGGCGAAGACGTCGTCCGCGCCCTGGCACATCGAGATGATGTACGACTCGATGACCTCGGGCCCGAAGACCTCCAGGGCCTTCTTCACGGTGAGGAAAACGCCGAGGGTCTTCTCGCCCGCGGCGTCCAGGGGCGCCGGGGACGGCGCGAGCGGGCGCCGGGACCGCAGCTCCTTGGCGAGCAGCTTCTGGCGGTACTCGCGGGGCATGTCCGTGTAGCGCCAGGACTCCTCGCCCAGGCGGTCGAAGAGCTGGCCGAGCGCGTGGTGGTGGGCGTCCGCGTGCTCGCGTACGTCCATGGTCGCCAGCTGGAGGCCGAACGCGGCGAGCGTGCGGATGGTGCGGTTCATCCGGCCGTCGGCGAACAGGGCGCCCTTGTGCTCGCGCAGCGAGGTCTGGATGAGCGTGAGGTCGTGGAGCAGCTCGGTGGTGCCGAGGTAGTCGCGGCCTTCCTCGTGCGCGGTGCCCTTGGCCAGGCGCTGCTTGGTGTTCTCCAGCTTCTGCCGGATGCAGGTGGCCTTGAGGCGGTACGGCTCCTCGGCGTTGAGGCGCTTGTAGCGCGGGCTGATCTCGGGCAGCCGCTCCAGGTCGCACTGGAGGGAGGCCTTCAGCTCCTCGGTGGCTCCGGTGTAGCGGATGGAGTTGGAGAGGAAGCCGCGCAGCTCGTCGATCATGTCGAGCGCGTCGTTGATGCCGTGCTCGTGCTGGAGGATCAGGACGTCCCAGGTGACGGCGGGCGTCACGTTCGGGTTGCCGTCGCGGTCGCCGCCGATCCAGGTGCCGAAGCTGAGCGGCCGGGTGCCCTCGGGCAGCTCGACGCCGACGCGCTCCAGCTCCGCGGTGAGGTCTTCCAGTACGTCCCCGACGGCGCCGGCGTGCAGCTCGTCGAGGTAGTAGATGGCGTTGCGGGCCTCGTCGGCGGGCTCGGGGCGCACGACGCGCAGCTCGTCGGTCTGCCACACCAGGTCGATGTTCTCGGCCAGGCGGGTGTCGTGACGGCGCCGGTCGGACTCGATGACCGGGGTCTCGAGCAGCTCGGCGACCCGGCGGAGCTTGTTGAGCACGGAGCGGCGGGCGGCTTCCGTGGGGTGCGCGGTGAAGACGGGGCGCACGTTCAGGTGCTGCACGGTCTGCCGCAGGTGCTCGGGGTCGGCGTCCTTGAGGCGGTCCGCGGTGCGGGCGAGCAGACCGCCCTCGGCGGCCCGCTTGGCGCGCAGCTCGCGGCCGCGGTGGACCTGCTCGGTGACATTCGCCAGATGGAAGTACGTGGAGAAGGCGCGGACCAGCTTGGCCGCGGTCTCCAGCTCGGTGCCGCCGAGCAGCTTCGCGGCGGCCTCGCCGTCCTCGCGCGTCAGGCGGCGGACCTTCTCGACCAGTTCGAGGAGCTCGGGGCCCTCCTGGCGGACGAGGGTCTCGCCCAGCAGATCGCCGAGGCGGCGGATGTCGGCGCGCAGCTCGGTGCTGGCGGTGCTGGTGGCCTGGCGGCCCTGGTCGTCGGCACTGCTCACAGGTGCGGCTCCTTGCAGAATTAGAAGGTGCGGCGTGTAGCGCCTCCCCATAAGGGTGGTGGTGGGAGACGGGAGGGCGCACGTCAAGACTGGGAGGGGTTCCCTGGCGGATGGAAATCCGGGTTCCGGGGGAGATAACAGAGCGGACCGCGCTGTCCGACCGTTTCCAAGGATAGGTGTCACTTCGGCCACGGAGTTCGCGGCCTCTTGCCGCGGGGCTCCGCGCTGCCATACTTACGTCGCCGTAGGTTACGGAACCGTAGGAAACGACTGGTTCCGTTCCCTCGTGCCCGTAGCCCACCCTCATTCCTCGACCCCACAGGGGACGTGCCCATGACGACAACGTCCGATGCGTACTCCGGCACCGATGTGATCGAAGACGCTCCACGGGCGGCGGCGACCGACGCCGCCCCGCTCCCGTCCGCGACGCTGGGCGGCGAGCAGAAACGGTCGCTCGAGCAGATCACGCTGCTCCTGTTCATCACCGTCCCCTTCCTCGCCCTGGTCGCGGCGGTGCCGCTGGCCTGGGGCTGGGGAGTGAGCTGGCTGGATCTCGGCCTGCTCGTCTTCATGTACTACCTGGGCTGCCACGGCATCACGATCGGTTTCCACCGCTACTTCACGCACGGCTCCTTCAAGGCGAAGCGGCCGCTGCGGATCGCACTCGCCGTCGCCGGGTCGATGGCGGTGGAGGGCCCCCTCGTCCGCTGGGTGGCCGACCACCGCAAGCACCACAAGTTCTCGGACGCGGAGGGCGACCCGCATTCGCCGTGGCGCTTCGGCGAGACGGTTCCCGCCCTGATGAAGGGCCTGTGGTGGGCGCACATCGGCTGGATGTTCGACGAGGAGCAGACGCCGCAGGACAAGTACGCACCGGATCTGATCAAGGACCCGGCGATCCGCCGCATCTCCCGGCAGTTCCTGCTCTGGACGATCGTTTCGCTCGGCATCCCGCCCCTGGTCGGCGGCCTGGTCACGATGTCCTGGTGGGGCGCCTTCACCGGCTTCTTCTGGGGCTCCCTGGTCCGTGTCGCGCTGCTGCACCACGTGACCTGGTCGATCAACTCCATCTGCCACGCGGTGGGCAAGCGCCCCTTCAAGTCCCGCGACCGCTCCGGCAACGTGTGGTGGCTGGCCGTCCTGTCCTGCGGCGAGTCCTGGCACAACCTCCACCACGCCGACCCGACGTCGGCACGGCACGGCGTGCTGCGCGGCCAGGTCGACTCCTCGGCGCGGATCATCCGCTGGTGCGAGCGGCTCGGCTGGGCGTACGACGTGCGCTGGCCCTCGAAGGCGCGCGTCGAGGCCCGCCGCGCGTCGGTGTCCGGGACCGGGGCCGAGTCCCGCCGCGAGGCGCGGCACGCCGACGCGGCATGATTGACGACGTGGCGACCGACTCCAGCAACTCCAGCCCCTCCAGCAAAGAGAAGCAGCCCAGGCGCACCCGCCGGACCCGGATGACGGGTGCCGAGCGCCGGGAACAGCTCCTCGACATCGGCCGCACGCTCTTCGCGGCCAAGGGGTTCGAGGGCACGTCGGTGGAGGAGATCGCGGCGAAGGCCGGGGTCTCCAAGCCCGTCGTGTACGAGCACTTCGGCGGCAAGGAAGGCCTGTACGCGGTGGTGGTGGACCGCGAGATGCGCCAGCTCCTGGACATGGTGACGGGCGCGCTCACCGCGGGGCACCCCCGTGAGCTCCTCGAACAGGCGGCGTTCGCGCTCCTCGACTACATCGAGACGTACACGGACGGCTTCCGCATCCTGGTCCGCGACTCCCCCGTCGCCCAGTCCACCGGCACCTTCGCGTCCCTGATCTCGGACATCGCGACACAGGTCGAGGACATCCTCGGCCAGGAGTTCAAGACCCGCGGCTTCGACCAGAAGCTCGCCCCGCTCTACGCCCAGGCGCTGGTCGGCATGGTCGCGCTGACGGGCCAGTGGTGGCTCGACGTCCGCAAGCCGAAGAAGGCGGAGGTGGCGGCCCACCTGGTCAATCTGGCGTGGCACGGCCTCGACGGCCTGGAGCCGAAGCCGCGGCTGATAGGGCATCGCAAGAGCTAGGCCTGCGGGAGCCTGGCCCCCACGAGTGAAGCGGCAGGCGGCCTCGGTGAGGGCATCCCTCACGCGGAGGTCGGTCGGCTGTTGGGCCTGCGCCCGCCCGCCGATTCACCTGCCACCGGCTCCAGGAACTCCAGCCGGTTCCCCACCGGATCCCGCGAGTAGAAGCGCCGGTGCCCCGGCAGGTTCTCGTCCCAGGTGACCTCGGCGCCGTGCGCGGCGAGCCGGACGTGGTCGACGGCGTGCAGCATCAGGCCCCCGCCCCCTTGCGGGCCACCGCGAACACCCGCCGGAACGGGAACACCGTGCCGTGCTCCGTCGCCGGGTAGGCCTTGCGCAGCAGTTCCCGGTACTCCGTGAGGAACGCCTCCGTCGCCGCCGCGTCGTCCGCGAGGGCGGTCAGGACGGGGCGCAGGCCCGTGCCCTTCACCCAGTCGAGGACGGGGTCCTCGCCCGCCAGGAGGTGCTGGTAGGTCGTCTCCCAGGCGTCGACCTCGCAGCCGAGGTCCGCGAGCCGCTCCAGGTACGCCCCCGGCGCGAGCACCGCGTCCGCGTGCCGGAGGAGGCCGCCGAGGCGGTCGCGCCAGCGGTCGGTCTCGCTCAGTTCCCGCATCAGGACGTGGCTCGGCGCGTCGAAGTTGCCGGGTACTTGGAGGGCGAACGTGCCGCCGGGGACGAGCGCGGAGATCCAGGCGGGGAAGGAGCCCGGGTGGCCCGGCACCCACTGGAGGGTCGCGTTGGACAGGATCAGGTCGTACGTCCCGGGGGCGGGCGCCCAGTCCGCGGCGTCGGCCTGCGCGAAGTCGAGGCGCCCGCCGCCGTCCGTGGGTCCCGCGAGCCGGTCCGCCCTGGCGAGCATCTCCGGGGAGTTGTCGAAGCCGGTGATGTGCGCGGTGGGCCAGCGGTCGGCGAGGAGCCGGGTGACGTTGCCGGGGCCGCAGCCGAGGTCGGCGATGCGGGGCGGTCGGCCGTCGGCGGCGGGGAGTTCGGGCACCCGGGCGAGCAGGTCGACGAAGGGCCTGGCCCGGTGGTCGGAGTGGCGCAGGTACTGACGCGGGTCCCAGGTCGTGGCGTCGGCTGCGGGCATGAAGACCTCCTCGAAACGTCCGGTGCCGCCATCCTGAACCCCGAGATATCTTGACGTCAAGAGACTTCATGTCGACAGACCCCCTACACTGATCGCCATGGAGGACGAGGTCGATCGGCTGGTCGCAGCATGGCGCCGGGAGCGCCCTGACCTCGACGTGGAACCACTCGAGGTGCTCAGCCGCGTGAGCAGGCTCGCGCGGCACCTGGACCGCGCCCGCAGACTCGCCTTCTCCGAGCATAGCCTGGAGCCCTGGGAGTTCGACGTCCTGACGTCGCTGCGGCGCGCGGGCGCCCCCTATCAGCTCTCCCCCGGCCAGCTGCTCACCCAGACCCTGGTGACGTCCGGCACGATGACGAACCGCATCGACCGCCTGACGAAGAAGGGCCTCGTCGAGCGCCTGCCCGATCCCAGCGACCGGCGCGGCGTGCTCGTGCGCCTGACCCCCGAGGGCCGGGACCGCGCGGACCAGGCGCTGGCGGGCCTGCTGGAGCAGGAGCGGGCGATCCTCGCGGAGCTGTCCCGCGCCCAGCGGGGCGAACTGGCGGGGCTGCTACGCCAGTTGACCGCCCCGTTCGACAACGTCCCCGGCTAGGTCGACGGGCCCGACCCCGGCGCGGCGCGCGAGCGCGACGGCGGCGAGGGTGGAGTGGACGCCGAGCTTTCCCAGCACGTTCTGCATGTGCGTACGCACCGTGTGCGGGGAGAGGAAGAGGCGCTCCGCGACGGCCTTCCTGCCCAGGCCCGCCACCATGCAGCGCAGCACCTCGCGCTCGCGCGGGGTCAGGGACTCCACGAGGCGCTCGGACTCGGTGCGGTGCTTGCGGGCGGCGGTCAGCTCGCGCAGGACGCCCGTGAGCAAGGCGGGCGGCAGGTGCGTCTCGTCCCGCAGGACTCCCCGTATGACGGTCAGGAGCCGGGACAGGGAGCAGTCCTTGGCGACCCAGCCGGACGCGCCCGCCTGCAGCGCGAGGGCCGCGCGGCGCGGGTCGTCCTTCTCCGCGAGGACCACGGTGCGCACGGCGGGCTGGCCCGAACGGACGCCCGCGACCAGGGAGATGCCGTCGACGAGACCGTCGGCGTTGCCCTCCTGGACGGGCACGGCGGGCCGGGTGCCCTGCAGCGCGCTCGCGGTGCTGCCGAGGTCGGCGTCGACGAGCAGGACATCGAATCTGCGCCCTTCGGTGACCGCCCGCTCCAGACAGCGCAGCGCGGCCGGACCACTGCCCGCCGCGGACACGTCCACGTCGGGCTCGGCCGCCAGCGCGGCGGCCAGTGACTCGGCGAAGATGCGGTGGTCGTCGACGACCAGGACTCGAATGCGAACCACAGAAACCCCCTTCCCCACGCTCCTGCAAGGAGCAGGGGATACCCCCGTCCGAAGACCGTCGGGCCCGAAGACCGTCGGGGAGCGATCGGCGCGGGTACGGCGCCCGGAGCGGGGGTCGACGCGGCCGCACGGCCGCCGCCGTGCCCTGACCACTGGCCCCCACAACCTGCTACCGGGCGTCGTACCCGACTGTCTCGCCCCCTGATCAGCGCCGGCCCCCACCGGCACTGTTCTTCAGAGTAGGGCCGGACGCCGGGAGCGGAAGGTGATTTGCAGAACTGATTGGCCAGCGCGTTTATGGTGAGCCGTATGTTTCGTATTGAGACAGGAGTCGACAAAGAGCGGCTTGGTCTGCTTCGTTCGCGGCTCAGGGAGACCAATACCGCGGTGTCGCCGGAGCTCCGCGCCCTGCGCGGCACACCCCATGACCAGGAACTCCCGCTGGCCCTCTGGGCGTTGGACGGGTCGGGCGGGCTCGCGGGCGGACTCGCCGCGCACACCTGGGGGCGCTGGCTGCATGTGAACCTGCTCTGGGTGGACGACCGCCACCGCGGCGCGGGCCTCGGCTCGCGCCTGCTCGACGAGGCGGAGCGGATCGCCCGCGAGGACCGCGGCTGCGTCAACTCCCGCGTGGAGACCTGGGACTTCCAGGCCCCCGGCTTCTACCGCAGCCGGGGGTACGAACTGGTCTGTGTGATCCCCGACTACCCGGAAGGCGTCAAGGAGTTCACGCTGACGAAGCAGCTGCGCTGAGCTCAGCTCTCCCGCCGGGCGCCCGCCGACGCCACCGCCGGGAACACCCGCGGCGCCGTGTACCCGGCCGCGGCGAACGCCGCCTCGACCGACTTCGTCACCGTCTCCGCCTCCGCGGCCTCCACCAGGAGCAGCGCGGAGCCGCCGAAGCCGCCGCCGGTCATCCGGGCGCCGTACGCGCCGGACGTGTTCGCGGTCTCCACCGCCAGGTCCAACTCCGGGCAGGAGATGCGGAAGTCGTCGCGCAGCGAGGCGTGCCCCTCGGTCAGGAGGGGGCCGATCCCCCGCACGTCGCCCGCGTCGAGCAGCCCGATGATCCGCTCCACGCGGTGGTCGTCCGTGACGATGTGGCGTACGTAGCGGCGGGTCTTCTCGTCCGTCAACTTGGCCAGGGCGTCGGGCAGTTCGGCGTACGGCACATCCCGCAGATGGGAGACGCCGAGCGCCCGCGCGCCCGCCTCGCAGCCGGCGCGCCGCTCCGCGTAGGCGCCGTCGCCGAGCTCGTGCTTCACCCGGGTGTCGACGACCAGGAGCCGCAGGCCGTGCGCCGCGAGGTCGAAGGGGACCTGGCGTATGGACAGGTCCCTGCAGTCCAGGTGCAGGGCGTGGCCCTCGGTGCAGCAGGCCGATGCCATCTGGTCCATGACGCCGCACGGCACGCCGACGAAGGCGTTCTCCGCGCGCTGGGCGAGGACCGCCAACTCGGGCAGGGAGAGGCCGAGTTCGAACAGGTCGTTCAGGGCGAGCCCGGTGACGACCTCCAGGGCCGCCGACGAGGACAGGCCCGCGCCCGTCGGCACCGTCGACGCGAGGTGCAGGTCCGCGCCGCCGACCGGGTGCCCGGCCGCCCGCAGCGCCCAGACGACACCGGCGGGGTAGGCCGCCCAGCCGCCGCCGTCGGAGAGCGGCGCGAGCTCGTCCACGCGCAGTTCGACGACCGGGGCGTCGATGTCCGCGGAGTGCAGGCGCAGGACGCCGTCGGTGCGCCGGGAGACGGCGGCGACCACGGTGTGCGGGAGGGCGAGCGGCATCACGAAGCCCTCGTTGACGTCCGTGTACTCGCCGATGAGGTTGACCCGGCCGGGCGCCGACCAGACGCCGTCGGGCGCGTGGCCGTACAACTCGGTGAACTGCTCGGCGACTTCGGTGACCGGCCCCATGAGCGCCCTGCCCTCCATGAATGAGTTATGCCGTGCGTCGGGCGAAGGCCCAGGCGTCGGCGACGATGCCCGCGAGATCCGCGCGGGACGGCTGCCAGCCGAGCTTGTCGTGCGCGGTGGCGGCGGACGCGACGAGGACCGCCGGGTCGCCGCCGCGGCGCTCCGCCATGACCTCGGGGATCGGGTGTCCCGTCACCTTGCGGACGGTCTCGATGACCTCGCGCACGGAGAAGCCGTTGCCGTTGCCCAGGTTGCAGATGAGATGGTCGCCGGGGGTGGCGGCGCCGACCGCGAGGAGGTGCGCCTCGGCGAGGTCGGCGACGTGGATGTAGTCGCGCACGCAGGTGCCGTCGGGCGTCGGGTAGTCGTCGCCGAAGACGCTGATCGCCTCGCGGCTGCCCTGCGCGACCTGGAGGACGAGCGGGATGAGGTGGGACTCGGGTGCGTGCCGCTCGCCGAACTCCCCGTAGGCGCCCGCGACGTTGAAGTAGCGCAGCGAGACCGCGGCCAGGCCGTGGGCGGTGGCCTCACCGGTGATCATGTGGTCGACGGCGAGCTTGGAGGCGCCGTACGGCGAGGTGGGGGCGGTCGGGTCGGACTCCGTGATGGGGGTGTTCACGGGTTCGCCGTAGGTCGCGGCGGTGGAGGAGAAGACGAGCCTGCGCACGCCCGCGTCGCGCATCGCGGCGAGCAGCGCCATGGTGCCGCCGACGTTGTTGTCCCAGTACTTCTCGGGCTTGACGACGGACTCGCCGACCTGCGAGAAGGCGGCGAAGTGCAACACGGCGTCATAGGAGGAGTCCAGCCACTTGGCGGCATCCCTGATGTCCCCCTCGATGAACGTGGCCCCGCCGGGGACGCCCTCGCGGAAGCCGGTCGAGAGGTTGTCGAGGACGGTCACCTCGTGCCCGGCCTCGATCAGGTGCTGCGCGACCACGCTTCCGACATAGCCCGCGCCACCGGTGACCAGGTACTTACCGCTCATGAACTCGCTACCTCTCGCAGTCGCTGGGCCGCGGTTTCCGGCGGCACGTCGTTGATGAACACGCTCATGCCGGATTCGGAACCCGCGAGGAACTTCAGCTTGCCCGAAGTGCGGCGGATCGTGAAAAGTTCGAGGTGGAGGGCGAAGTCGTCCCGGTTGACACCGTTATGCCCCTCCAGCGCCCCGAAGGGCGCCTGGTGCCAGGCAGCGATGTACGGCGTCGGCGCCGCCTCCTCCTCGCCGAAGATCCGGTCGAAGCGCCGCAACAGTTCCAGATAGACCTGTGGGAACTCCGTGCGCGCGGCCTCGTCGAGCGCGAGCAGGTCGGGCACCCGGCGCCGGGGGTAGAGGTGCACCTCGTAGGGCCAGTGCGCGGCGTACGGCACGAAGGCCACCCAGTGTTCACCCGCCAGGACGACCCGCTCCCCGGCGCGCTCCTCGGCGAGGACGTCGTCGAAGAGGTTGCGTCCGCCGGTCGCCGCCTTGTGCTCGGCCAGCGAGCGGAGCATCAGGGAGGTGCGCGGGGTGACGAAGGGGTAGGCGTAGATCTGCCCGTGCGGATGTCCGAGGGTCACGCCGATCTCGGCGCCCCGGTTCTCGAAGCAGAACACCTGCTCCACGGCGGGCAGATGGGACAGCTCCGCGGTGCGGTCGGTCCAGGCCTCGAGGACGAGTCCGGCCTGCTCCTCGGTGAGGTCGGCGAAGGACGCGTCGTGGTCGGAGGTGAAGCAGACGACCTCGCAGCGGCCCGCGTCGCCCGCGAGCGAGGGGAAGCGGTTCTCGAAGACCACGACGTCGTACGAGGAGTCGGGGACCTCGCTGGAGCGGCCGCCGGCCGAGGGGCACAGGGGGCATTCGTCGGCCGGCGGGTGGTATGTGCGGCCCTGGCGGTGCGAGGCGATGGCCACGGAGTCGCCGAGGAGGGGGTCTCTGCGGATCTCCGACGTGGTGGAGACGGGGCCGAGCGGCCGCCGGTCGACGGCGTCGCGCACCGTGTCGTCGCGTACGTCGTAGTAGATGAGCTCACGACCGTCGGCGAGACGGGTCGAGGTCTTCTTCACGTCCGGGGCTCCTCACCACCCACCCAACAGAACCGAACATAACAAATCACAAGCCAACAGTCCCGTCAATGCCGGGCCCCTCCCGGGACCCCCGAGGCCCCACCGGAGAGCTCGATCACAATCAAACAAAGAACACCAACAGAACTGTTCAGTTATTGAAGGAGGGGGCGTAGGTTCCGGTCTGATCAGTTCGCGCAACGAAGCGAGTTCCCCATGCAAACCCTGGCCGAAGGGCTTCGGCTCCCCACCAACGGGCTCGACTACACGATCCTGGCGATCTACTTCGTGGTCGTCCTGGGCATCGGCTTCGCCGCCCGGCGCTCGGTGAAGACCAGCCTCGACTTCTTCCTCTCGGGCCGCTCACTGCCGGCCTGGGTCACCGGTCTCGCCTTCGTCGCCGCGAATCTCGGCGCGACGGAGATCCTGGGCATGGCCGCCACCGGCGCGCAGTACGGCGTCGCGGTCGTGCACTGGTACTGGATCGGCGCCATCCCCGCGATGGTCTTCCTCGGCCTCGTGATGATGCCGTTCTACTACCGCAGCAAGGTCCGCTCGGTCCCCGAGTTCCTGCTCCAGCGCTTCGACAAGTCGGCCCACCTGCTCAGCTCGGCGCTCTTCGCGTTCGCGGCGATACTCATCGCGGGCGTGAACCTCTACGCCCTGTCGATCGTCGTCGAGGCGCTGCTCGGCTGGCCGCAGTGGGTGGCGATCGTCGTCGCCGGTCTGTTCGTGCTCGCGTACATCACCATCGGCGGTCTCTCCTCGGCGATCTACAACGAAGTGCTCCAGTTCTTCGTGATCCTCGCGGCGCTCATCCCGATCTGCATCATCGGTCTGAAGAAGGTCGGCGGCTGGGACGGTCTGAGCGGCTCGATCGAGAAGCAGCACGGCGAGAACTTCATGACCGCCTGGGGCGGCACCGGCATCGGTGACGCCAATCCGCTCGGCGCCAACTGGCTGACGATCATCCTCGGCCTCGGCTTCGTGCTCTCCTTCGGCTACTGGACGACCAACTTCGCCGAGGTCCAGCGCGCCCTGTCCGCCAAGAACCTCTCCGCCGCCCAGCGCACCCCGCTGATCGCCGCCTTCCCGAAGATGTTCATCGTCTTCCTGGTGATGATCCCGGGTCTGGTCGCCGCCGTCCTCGTCCCGAAGATCGGCACCGCGGGCTCGGACCTGACGTACAACGACGCGATCCCGTACCTGATGCAGGAGTTGCTGCCCAACGGCGTGCTCGGCATCGCGGTCACCGGACTGCTCGCCGCGTTCATGGCGGGCATGGCGGCGAACGTCTCGTCCTTCAACACCGTGTTCACGTACGACATCTGGGCGAAGTACGTGGTCAAGGACCGCGAGGACGGCTACTACCTGAAGTTCGGGCGGCTCATCACCGCGATCGGTGTGCTCGCCTCGATCGGCACGGCCTTCATCGCCTCGTCGTTCTCGAACATCATGGGCTACCTGCAGACCCTGTTCTCGTTCTTCAACGTCCCGATGTTCGTGGTCTTCATCATCGGCATGTTCTGGAAGCGGGCCTCGATGAAGTCCGGTGTGTGGGGCCTTCTCGCGGGCACCACCGCCGCGATGGTCAACTACTTCTGGATCTACAAGCAGGGCGTCATCGACATCCCGACCGACCAGGGCGCCAACTTCGTCTCCGCGATCGTCGGCTTCGTCGCCGGTGCCGTGGTGATGGTCGCCGTCACGCTCTTCACCGCGCCCAAGCCGGAGGCCGAACTGGCCGGTCTGGTCTACGGGACGGCGTCCCCCGGCCTGGAGGACGAGGGTGCGGAGGCGGGCGACGACGCGTGGTACCGCAAGCCCGCCCTGCTCGGCTGGGGCGCGGTCGTGCTCGCCGCGGCCTGCTACCTGCCGTACTCGCTCTAGCCCCCTCGTCCCGATCGGAGGACTGAAGAACATGTCTGAACTGCAGAACGAGGTCTCCGAGCTGGAGCGCAAGTCCGCTACGGCCGCCCGCCTCTTCGACATCCGACGGATCATCGGCGGCCTGTTCGTGGTCTACGGGATCATCGTGACGATCGCCGGGATCACCGCGTCCGACGCCGACCTGAAGAAGGCCGAGGACATCAACATCAACCTGTGGACGGGCCTCGGCATGCTCGCCCTCGGCCTGTTCTTCCTCGGCTGGCTGTGGCTGCGCCCCACCGTGCCGCCCGCCCAGGATCCCGACGAGGACTAGCCAACTCCCCCGTACGCGGCCCGGGTTCACTGCTTCACTGGGTGGGCTCGGGCCCCGTCGGCCTTTCCACGTCGTTCGCGTACGTCGCCGCGGGGCGCTCGGCGCGGTCGAGGAGCCCCGTGCGCGCGGCGAGCGCCGCGGCCTCGAGGCGCGAGCCGACGCCCAGTTTCATCAGGACCCGCTGCACATGCGTGCGCGCCGTGCTCGGGGCGATCCCCATCCCCGCGGCGATCAGCCGGGTGTCCTCGCCGTCCGCGACCCGCACCAGGACCTCGACCTCGCGCGGCGTCAGCATCTGCAGCAGCCGCTGCCCCTCGTCGTCGGGCTGCGCGGCCGGATTGAGCAGCTCACTGAAGGCTCCTTGCAGCAGCTGCGGCGCGACGGCGGCCTCCCCCGCCCGCGCCTTCATGATGGCGCGCTCGACCCCTTCGATGCGCTCGTCGTGGCGTACGTATCCGGAGGCGCCGGAGGCGAACGCCGCGGCGATCCCGCGGGGGTTGGGCACCGGACCGAGGACCACGACCGCCACCTGCGGCCGCTCGCGCTTGATCTTCACCACCGGGTCGAACATGCCCGGTTCCGCGGGCGTCGCCGTGCCCAGGAGGCACACCTCCGGAGCCCTGCTGATCACCAGCTCCGCCGCGCCGGCGGCGGGCGCCGCCGCGGCGAGCACCCGGTGCCCGCGCAGCTTGAGCGCCGAGGCGAGCGCCTCGGCGAGCAGTCGGTGGTCGTCGACCACCATGAGCCGCACACCCATAGCAACCCCCCAGTTCCCCCACTGATCCCCTGATCCACCGCTCTCCCGCTTCCCGTGGATCGCGGGCCCCCCGGCCCTCCATCCCCCGGAAGCTACACGCTTGTTCGACGTTGCGCGCCCCCTACCGGCCAGAAGCGGCCCGGAATGCCGAAATCCCTGCCATTCGGGGGCGATTGGGGGTACTGGCCCCGGGCACATGCGCCGGGTACGGCAGCGGCCGCGCCCCCCGGGTGCGGGGACGCGGCCGTTGGCGTGTTCGGCCGCTACGGGCCGGGCGGGGTCACTGGGCGAGGAACCCGAGGGCCACGTACTCCTTCTCGTCCTTGGAGTACGGCTTGCTCAGGAGCTTCTTGCCCAGGAACAAGTGGCCGTTTCCATAGAGGAGTTCGTTGGACTGCGGGACCATGCCGCTGATCGCGCTGGTGACCGACTCGGACCCGGGGGTCTCCAGGAGCTTGGTCTCCTTCATCGTCTTGCCGTCGAGCGAGACGACCTGCGCGCCCTTCTGGTAGCCGTGGGACTTGTACGCGAGGACGTTCGGGCCGTCCATGCGGATCGGGTAGATCTCGCCGTCCTCGCCCGCGTCGGCACGGTCACTGGTGGGCTTGCCGGTGGCCAGCGAGAAGGACACGATCTCGTTGGTCTGGCTGTAGCTGTCGCCGCCGCCGTCGTGCTGACGGGTCGGCACATAGAGCCGGTCGTTGCCGACCGCGATGGAGCTGCAGTCGTTGACCTTGTTGACCTCGCAGTTGTGGTCGTACTTCTTCTCCTCCAGCGAGATCTTGGCGCGCAGCTTGCCGTTGTTGCCGAGGGAGAAGACGTCCGTCACACCGGTCGCGGTGATCTCCGTGGTGTCCTGGCCGAAGACGACCGGGTTGGTGGAGATGATCTTGGCGTTGTCGACGCCGGGCGCGATCGGGTACGTCCACTTGTCGTCGCCGGTCTTCGGGTCCAGGAGCTGGACCTTCAGCTTGTAGTCGCCGTACGTGCCGCACTTGCGGACCGCGACCAGCTGGTCGCCGCCCGCGTAGCCGACGTCCATGCACTGGCCGACCTTCGGCTGCCACAGGGGCTTGCCGGTGACGTCCCAGGCGGCGCCGCCGTTGCTGGTGCCCGCGCCCGCGGCGATCGTGGTGCCCGAGATGGTGACTTCCTTGAACGTCGCCTTCGAGCCGCTGACCTCGGCGCTCTTGGTCCAGAGCGCCTTGCCGGACTTCAGGTCAATCGCGGAGACGTTGGTGCACTGCTGGTAGTCGCCCTTCTTGTTCCGCTTGGCCTCCTCGGTGACCACGGCGACGATGCCGTCCTTGGTCACCTCGCGCGAGATCGCGCAGGTCATGCCGGACAGCGGGACCGTCCACAGCTTCTTGCCGGTGTCCGGGTCGTAGCCGTTGAACTCGTTGATGCCGGACTTGCCGTAGACGTCGTCGGTCAGCACCGAGCCCGTGGCGTTCCAGATCTGGTCCTTGGGGATCTCCGGCTGGGGCAGCTGCATGACGACCTTGGCCGACGGGTCGCCCGGGGCCTTCTCCTTGGCCGGGCCCTGCTCGGGCAGCGACGTGCCGCCCTTGCCGTCCTTGCCGGTGCCGCCCTTGCCGTCCTTGCCGCCGGACGAGCCCTGCGAACTCGCCTGGGTGTCGTCCTTCTTGGACGAGGAGTACCAGAAGCCGCCACCGACGATCAGCGCGATCGCGACGACCGCCGCGGCGATGATCATCATCTGGTTGCTGAACTTCTTGCCGCCCCCGGCACCGCCGCCGGTCGGCTGCGGCTGCATCGGCATGGTCGGGGGCTGCGCCTGGTACTGCTGCTGGCCCGGGTAGCCGTACGGGGCCTGCTGGCCGGGCTGACCCGGGTAGCCGTAGCCGGGCTGGCCCTGCGGGTAGCCGTAGGTGGGCTGGCCCGCGGGGGCGGCGGGCGGGGCGGCGGGCGGCGGCGTCGCCGGGGCCTGCGGCGGCTGGGCCGGGGGCGTCGGCGGCTGGGCCGGCGGCGGCGTCTGCGGGGCCGGGGCCTGCGGGTAGCCGTACGACGGGTCCGGGGCCTTGCCGAAGCCTCCGGCCGGAGGGGTCTGCGGAGCGCCGAAACCACCGGCCGGGGGCTCCTGGGGTGCGCCGAAACCGCCCTGCGGAGGCTCGTTCGGCGGCTGCTGCGGCGGCTGTGGCGGCTGCGTCATGACGTCGTCTATTCCTTGGGGACGAAGAGGGTTACTGAGCGGCGGGGCGGGTCACTTGCCGTAGGCCAGCATGAGCTTCTGCTGGCCCGTGGAACCCGTGATGCTGGTGGTCGAGAGGTAGAAGCGCCCGTCCACGTAGTCGACGTCCTTCGAGTAGAAGCCGCTCTCGATCTTCGAGGTGCCGTTCGGGTTCTGCAGAAGGGTCTCGGGCTTGTGCGAGCCCGACGTCGCGAGGGAGACCACGCGGCCTCCGGAGTCGTACGACGGCGAGACGTACGCGATCAGCGAGCCGTTCTCGACCTTCAGCGGGAGCATCGTTTCGGCCAGCGGCGACTTGGTGCGCCAGGCCTCCTTGCCGGTGGCCAGGCTGAACGCGACGATCTCATTGGCGCCGGTCTTCTCGGCGGTCGGCAGGTACAGGTACTTGTCGTCCGCCGTCACGCCCAGGCAGCCGTCGAGCGCCCGGTCCAGGATCGCGGAGCCGCACTCGGGCGCGAAGCCGTCCTTGCTGACGACCTCGGAGCGCGTCTTGTCGCTGTTCTCCTTCAGGACCGAGATGTTCCACTTCTTCTTGTCCTCATTGGTGAGGTACACGACCGTGGGACTGACCGAATAGAGCTTGCTGATCCGCCAGCCCTTGGGGAACTTCTTGGTCCACAGGGCCTTGCCGGTCTTCGGGTCGAGCTGCTGCAGCTCGTCGTGCTCGGTGGGCGTGCTCGCCCCGCAGGACAGCGCCATGATCAGCTTCTTGCCGCCGGCGAAGCCGCTCGGGAAGCAGGTGCCCTCGTCCTTCTTGCCCGCGACGAAGAGCTGCTTGCCGTCGCTCATCCGCAGCGCCGTGCCCGACTGGTCGCGGCCGACCATCAGGGTGTCGCCGACGAAGACCAGGTTGCTCTGCATGGAGAAGTCGAAGAGACCTTCCTCCTTGACCGGCTTGCCCCAGCCCTTGTCACCCGTCTTCAGGTCGATGACCTGGAGCTGGTTGCACTTGGCGTCGCTCTTCACGCCGTCCTTGTACGCGACAACGATCTTGCCCTCGTCGTTGGCCGTCTGGGTCGCGGCGCAGATCTTCTGCGGGAACTTGATCGCGGGCCACGCGATCTTGCCGGTCCGCACGTCGTACGCGAACAGCTCCTTGTACGCGGCCTTCACCGCGACGTCGCCCTCGACCCACATGCCCGGGGCGTCGCCGCCGGAACCGGGGACCTTGGGCGCCTCCTTGTACCAGAGCACCTTCGACTCACCGGGCTGGCGGCCCTCGTTGAGGTCCTCCTTGCCCTCGTTGCCGTCGCCGCTGCCGTCGCCCGGGTTGACCGGAGCGGAGGCGCTGGCCTTGGGGTCCTTGTTCTTCGCCTCGGACTTCTTCTTGCCCGTGTCGTCGTCACCGCCGACGACGGCCCAGGTGACACCGCCCGCGACGAGCAGCGCGGCGACCGCCGCGGCGACGATCACGAACAGCTTGCGGCGGCCGGGGTTGCCGCCACCGCCGCCGGGCGGGGTGCCGGGCAGGCCGGGGCCGCCGAACTGCGGCTGGGTCTGCGCCTGCGGGTAGCCGTACTGCGGCTGGGTCCCGTAGGGGCCGGGCTGCTGGGGCTGGCCGTACGGACCCGGCTGCTGGGGCTGGCCGTAGGGGCCGGGCTGCGGCGGCTGGCCGTACGCGGGCTGGGCGGGCTGCGTCGGCTGCGCGTACGGGTTGTCGGCGGCGGGCGGCGGGGTCTGCGGGTAGCCGTAGCCCGGCTGGGGCTGGCCCGGGGCGGCGGGCGGCTGCTGCGGGGCGCCGGGCGGCGGGCCCTGCGGCGGCGGGCCCGCGGGCGGCTGCTGCGCCCCGCCCGGTGGCTGATCCTGCGGAGCTCCGAAACCGCCGTGCGGCGGCTGGTTGGGCGGCTGAGTCATCAGCGCTTCCCCCTTCACTGATTTTTCGGCACGCCAAATGGTGCTCTCAGGTGAGCCTTTCTATCACTCTGAGCCCGTACCACACGGGGCCGGTCCTTCCCCTGTTCCCAAGGGAGGACCGGCCCGTGATGCGTCTGTTATCCGAGCTCCACGGGAGCTCTACGCGTCCTCCGCCAGCTCCAGCCAGCGCATTTCCAACTCCTCGCGCTCACCGATCAGTTCACGGAGCTCGGCGTCCAGTTTCGCCACCTTTTCGAAGTCCGTGGCGTTATCGGCGATTTGGGCGTGCAGCTTGGTCTCCTTCTCGGAGACCTTGTCCAGCTGCCGCTCGATCTTCTGGAGTTCCTTCTTCGCGGCACGCGCGTCGGCGGCCGAGACCGTCCTGGTCGCGGCGGACTGCGCCGGGGCGGCCTGCGCGGGCGCCGCGGCGACGGCGGACTCGGCCATCCGCTGCCTGCGCTCCAGATACTCGTCGATGCCGCGCGGCAGCATCCGCATCGTGGCGTCACCCAGAAGCGCGAACACCTTGTCCGTCGTGCGCTCGACGAAGAACCGGTCGTGGGAGATCACGACCATCGATCCGGGCCACCCGTCGAGGACGTCCTCCAGCTGCGTCAGCGTCTCGATGTCGAGATCGTTGGTCGGCTCGTCGAGGAACAGGACGTTCGGCTCGTCCATCAGGAGCCGCAGCAGCTGCAGCCTGCGCCGCTCACCGCCGGACAGATCGCCGACCGGCGTCCACTGCTTCTCCTTGTTGAACCCGAACGTCTCGCAGAGCTGCCCCGCGGTCATCTCCCGGCCCTTGCCGAGGTCGACGCGCTCGCGCACCTGCTGCACGGCCTCCAACACCCGCAGCGTCGGCTTCAGTTCGGCCACTTCCTGCGACAGATAGGCGAGCTTCACCGTCTTGCCGACGACGATCTTCCCGTCCGCGGGCTGTACGTCGCCCTCGCTGCGGGCGGCCTCGGCCATGGCACGGAGCAGCGAGGTCTTGCCCGCGCCGTTCACCCCGACCAGACCGATGCGGTCGCCCGGGCCGAGCTGCCAGGTCAGATGCTTGAGCAGCAGCTTGGGCCCGGCCTGGACGGACACGTCCTCCAGGTCGAACACGGTCTTGCCGAGCCGCGTCGTCGCGAACTTCATCAGCTCGCTGGTGTCCCGCGGCGGCGGCACGTCCGCGATCAGCTCATTGGCGGCCTCGATGCGGAACTTCGGCTTGCTGGTGCGGGCCGGGGCGCCACGGCGCAGCCAGGCGAGCTCCTTGCGCATCAGGTTCTGCCGCTTGGTCTCCTCGGTGGCGGCGATGCGCTCACGCTCCGCGCGCGCGAAGACGTAGTCGGAGTACCCGCCCTCGTACTCGAAGACGGACCCGCGCTGCACGTCCCACATGCGCGTGCACACCTGGTCGAGGAACCAGCGGTCGTGCGTGACGCACACCAGCGCCGAACGCCGCGTCCGCAGATGCCCGGCCAGCCACGAGATGCCCTCGACGTCGAGGTGGTTGGTCGGCTCGTCGAGCACGATCAGGTCCTGCTCGGCGATGAGCAGCTTGGCCAGCGCGATGCGCCGCCGCTCGCCACCGGACAGCGGGCCGATGACGGTGTCCAGGCCCTGCGGGAAGCCGGGCAGGTCGAGCCCGCCGAACAGCCCGGTGAGGACGTCGCGGATCTTGGCGCTGCCCGCCCACTCGTGGTCGGCGAGATCCCCGATGACCTCGTGCCGGACGGTGGCCTCGGGGTCGAGCGAGTCGTGCTGGGTGAGCACGCCGAGCCGCAGCCCGCCGTTGTGCGTGACGCGTCCGGTGTCCGCGTCCTCCAGCTTGGCGAGCATCCGGATCAGGGTGGTCTTGCCGTCGCCGTTGCGCCCGACGACACCGATCCTGTCCCCTTCGGACACGCCGAGTGAGACGCCGTCGAGCAGGGCACGGGTCCCGTACACCTTGCTGACTGCCTCGACATTGACCAGATTGACGGCCATTTCTCTCCTGACAGGGGGGATCGATCGATCCTCAAGCGTAGTCGCCCGCGGCGGCGGGCCTCAGGCCGATCCGGGGGTACCCGCCCGCTCACTCCTTGTGATGACGGGCCGCGCCCGCCCGCTCCACGAGGAGCCACCCCGCGAGCGCCATCCCCACCGCGACGGGCGCCGTGACATGGACGGCGATCAGCATCGCCGTACGCCCTTCGAGCAGGCCGCCGAAGCCGACCATGGAGAGGCCGAGCACGCCGAAGAGGCAGAGCGTGACGCCCACGGCGGCGGCAGGGCCCGAGAGCCCGGAGGGCGCGCCCGTACGGGCCGCCGCGGCGACCGGCCGTTCGAAGCGGCGGAAGGCCGCCACGAGCAGCCCCGTCAGCGCCGCGGCCGCCGCCATCCGCAGCGGGACCTGCGCCCACCACGCCGCCGACGCGGGCTCCGGCAGCGGTACGTCGAGGGCGAGCAGCACCCCGTACACCCCGAGCATCGCCGTGAGGTGCCAGAGGAACGCCGTCATCGAGATGCCGTTGGCGGCCACCACGCCGCGCCACACCTTCGGCCGCGCCAGCCACCTGGCCGCCGGGGAGCGCAGCAGCTCGACCGCGCCGACCAGCCACAGGCCGTGGCAGAGCAGGGCGAAGGTGGGCGGCGCCATGTTCGAGACGCGCTCGCCCGGCATGCCGACCATGGAGAGCGGATACGGGCCGAGGGCCACGAGCAGCGCGGCGCCGGTGAGGCCCGCGCCCGCCAGGACGTACGGCATCCGCAGGCTCAGCCGCCCGTCCGCGCGCAGGAAGCCGAGCTGGTGCACCGCGAGCCAGACGAAGGCGAAGTTCAGGAACTCGACGTACGGCACACCGAACGCGAAGCGCGCCACGTCCACCGCGCCCGCCGCCGCGACGAGCGCCCCGAACGCGCCCCAGCCCCACCGCTCGTGCAGCCGCAGCAGCGGCGGGGTGAAGGCGACCATCGCCAGATAGATGCCGATGAACCACAGCGGCTGGGCGACGAGCCGCAGCGCGACGTCGAGCAATCCGCCGCCCTGTCCGCCGAGTTGGAGGATCAGCGCGGCCGCGCCCCACACCCCGATGAACACCATGGTGGGCCGCAGCAGCCGCTGGAGCCGGGCCCGCAGGAAGGCCGAGTAGCCGGACGCGCCCGCTGACCTGCGGCTCAGCGAGCGGTACGACAGGGCGTGCGAGAAGCCGCCGACGAAGAAGAAGACGGGCATGATCTGCAGCGCCCAGGTGAGGAGTTGGAGCCCGGGCACGACGGCGAGCAGATTGCCGACCTCGGTGCGGCCGTCGTCGCCGACGGTCACGGCCGCCATCAGCCAGTGCCCGATCACGACCGTGCCGAGCGAGGCGACTCGCAGCAGGTCGATGTACCGGTCACGCCCGGCGGGCGTCTTCTCGGCCAGGTCCCGAACGCTTGATCCCATGTACGTACGGTCGCGCGTTGCCCCGCGGCGACGTCAGCGCCCGCGTACTCAGATGCGGATCTGAGTACGTGAGCCCTCCGCCGGAGGGGCCGCGCCATGCCGTCGGTCATCTGCCGCGCCGTCGTGGCCGGTCGCGCAGTTCCCCGCGCCCCTTCGGGGCACTGCCGTCTCAGAGAAGCGTGGCGCCCGCGGCAGGGGATTCCGCGACGCGTGCCGCTCGGCACACGCCGGAGGCGAGGAGCGCGTCCGCCACGCGCCGCGCGGAGGCGGCGTCCGCCGCGAGGAACGCGGTCGTCGGCCCGGACCCGGAGACCAGCGAGGCGAGGGCGCCCGCTTCGACGCCCGTGGCGAGGGTGTCGCGGAGCGAGGGGAACAGCGAAAGGGCCGCAGGCTGCAGGTCGTTGGAGAGCTCGGCCGCGAGCGCCTCGACGGCACCGTCGCGCAGGGCGGCGAGCAGGGCGGGCGAGGCCTCGGGGGCGGGAGCCACCGGGGTCAGCCGGTCGAACTCGCGGTACACAGCAGGCGTGGAGAGCCCGCCGTCGGCGACGGCGAACACCCAGTGGAAGGCGCCCCCGACCTCCACAGGCTCCAGCTTCTCGCCCCGCCCGGTGCCGAGCGCGGCGCCGCCGACCAGGCTGAACGGCACATCGCTGCCCAACTCGGCGCAGATGTCGAGGAGTTCGCTCCGGGACGCCCCGGTCCCCCACAGCGCGTCGCACGCCACCAGCGCACCGGCACCGTCCGCGCTGCCACCGGCCATGCCGCCCGCGACGGGAATGTCCTTGGCGATGTGGATGTGCACATCGGGCGCGATCCCGTACCGCGCGCCGAGCAGCTCGACGGCACGCGCCGCCAAGTTCGTACGGTCCAGGGGTACTTGATCGGATCCCGGCCCCTCGCAGGTCACCCGCAGCTCATCGGCCGCGGCGACCGTCACCTCGTCGTGGAGCCCGACGGCGAGGAACACATTGGCGAGGTCGTGAAAGCCGTCCGCACGCGCGGCGCCCACCGCCAGCTGCACATTGACCTTCGCGGGAACCCGCACCGTCACGCTCACGCGCCGGCCTCCTTGTGCTCGGCGATGCGCGCGAACTCCTCCACGGTCAGCGCCTCGCCGCGCGCCTGCGGCGAGACCCCGGCGGCGACCAGGGCGGCCTCCGCGGCGGCCGCGGACCCGGCCCATCCGGACAGGGCGGCCCGCAGGGTCTTCCTGCGCTGCGCGAAGGCGGCGTCGACGACGGCGAACACCTCGCGCTTGGAGGCACTGGTCTTCACCGGCTCCGCGCGCCGCACCAGCGAGACGAGCCCCGAGTCGACGTTGGGAGCGGGCCAGAACACGTTCCGGCCGATGGACCCCGCGCGCTTCACGTCGGCGTACCAGGCGGCCTTCACCGACGGCACCCCGTACACCCGCGACCCCGGCCCCGCGGCGAGCCGGTCGGCGACCTCGGCCTGCACCATCACGAGGGTGCGCTCGATGGTCGGGAAGGTGTCGAGCATGTGCAGCAGGACGGGCACGGCCACGTTGTACGGGAGGTTCGCGACCAGCGCGGTCGGCGCGGGCCCCGGCAGCTCGCCGACGAGCATGGCGTCGCTGTGCACGAGCGCGAAGGAGCCGGCCTTCTCCGGAAGCCGCGCCTGGATCGTCGCGGGCAGCGCCGCTGCCAGCACGTCGTCGATCTCGACCGCCGTGACGCGATCCGCGGTCTCCAGCAGGGCCAGCGTCAGCGACCCGAGGCCGGGGCCGACCTCGACGACGACGTCGTCGGGGCGGACCTCCGCGGTGCGGACGATGCGCCGGACGGTGTTGGCGTCGATGACGAAGTTCTGGCCGCGCTGCTTGGTCGGGCGTACGCCCAGGGCAGCGGCCAGCTCGCGGATGTCGGCGGGGCCGAGGAGGGCGCCGTGCTCAGTGCTCACCGCACCAAGGTTACGGGGGTCGGACCCCTGGGCCCGCACCGCGCTTCCCCACCCGCCCCGGGGTGGCGGCGGCGCCCGCGCCTCACCCGTGCAGGCGCGGCCCGCAGTGCGGCCAGGGGCTCGCGCCGCGCTGCACGTACAGCTTCTTCGCGCGGAAGGTCTGCTCGTGCGCCGGTGCGTCCTGCGGGCGCCCGGAGCCCCCGAGGCCCTGCCAGGTCCGCGTATCGAACTGGTACAGCCCGCCGTACGTCCCCGACCCGTCCACCGCGTCGGGCCGCCCGCCCGACTCGCAGTGCGCGAGCGACGACCAGTTGAGGCCGTCGGCCCCCGCCACCGACGTGGGCATCTGCTTCGTGCCGACCTTCACGATCTGCTTGCGCGGCTCCCGCACCACCTCGGCGCTGACCCGCTTCGGCTTCTGCTTGACGCCGTTGACCGTCCGCTGCGCGTACGTGACGCGCTTCGCGCCCTGCCGCCCGGCCTGCACCACTACCTCCGTGCCGCGGAAGAGCGACGCGTCCTCGGTCTTCTCCACGTCGAAGGCGATCGGCTCCTCGCGGACCTCCTTGGTGCCGGTGATCCGCATGACGGTCACCGTCTGCCCGTCGCGCGGGAAGCTGTCCGGGGCCACGGACGTCGAGTCCTGCCCGCGCAGGGTCACGCCGGACTCCGCGACGGCCTCCCGCACGGTCGCCGCGTTCGTACGGATGGTCCGCTCCCGGCCGTCCGCCATGATCGTGACGGTGCGTTCCGTGCGGACGTCGAGGTCGAGCCCGTCGCGGTCGATGCGCCGGCTGCGCGAGGCGGACAGGTGGGCGCCTTCCGCGCGGACCCCGAGCTGCCGCAGCGCCCCGTCGACGGTGTGCGCGGTCGTCCACACCTTGCGCCGCTCGCCGTCGAGGGTGAGGTGGACGGGCCTGCCGTAGCGGACGGCGATCTCGTCGCCGCTGGCGAGGGCGGTGCCGGAGGCGGGCGCCACGATGTCGTGGGCGCCGACGTCCACGCCTTCGTCGGCGAGGAGTTCACCGACGTCGTCGGCGAAGGTGTGCAGGGTGCGCGGCTTGCCGTCGACGCTGAGCTGGATCGCCTTGTCGTTGGCGACGAAGGCGGAGGTGCCGCCCGCGAGGAACGCCACGACGAGGGCCTGCGGCAGCAGGCGGCGCAGCGACTCGGGCCGGTCGGAGGTCTTCTTGCGGCGGGCGGCCCGCCGCGCCTCGGCCCGCCCTCCGGCGGGCACACCCGCGGCGGGAGAGCCCTCGGCCGCCCGCGGCCCCGACTGCCGGGCGGCGGAGGCGGAGGCGGGCGACTGCCGGGGGAACCGGCCATCGGCCCGGGCCTCGGCCGCGGCCTCGTAGGCGGGCCGGTACGTGTCCTGCCGCCCCTCGTCCCAGGCGTCGTACGGGGCGCCCCCCGCGGCATAGGGCGCGGCGTACGGCTCGTACGTCTCGTACGCCTCGTACTGCGAATTGCTCACGATGACGCTCCAGGGTTCCGGGCCGGGCGGACAGAACCTAGCGGAGCTCTCGTCACTCTCCAAAGCAGGGCGACTACGCTGTGTCGCTGCGTTGCCCTGGGGTGGCCCCCACCTGGGGGCTCTTGTCGTTATCGGTCAGTAATCAAAGGCGCGTGCCGTGTTCGACGAGATCGCCGTGGCCATGACGTCCTCGTCGATGCCGCGGACCTCGGCCATCGCGCGCAATGTGACCGGAATGAGATACGGCGCGTTGGGCCGTCCGCGGTAGGGAGCGGGCGTCAGGAAGGGCGCGTCGGTCTCCACGAGGACGAGTTCGAGGGGGGCGACGGCAAGGGCGTCCCGCAGGTGCTGCGCGTTCTTGAACGTCACGTTGCCCGCGAAGGACATGAAGTAGCCGTGTTCCGCGCAGATGTGGGCCATGGCGGCGTCGCCCGAGTAGCAGTGGAAGACGGTGCGCTCGGGGGCGCCCTCCTCCTTCAGGACGCGCAGCACATCGTCGTGCGCCTCGCGATCGTGGATGACGAGGGCCTTGCCGTGCCGCTTGGCGATCTCGATGTGGGCGCGGAAGGACCGCTCCTGGGCGGCCATGCCCTCGGGTCCGGTGCGGAAGTGGTCGAGGCCGGTCTCGCCGACGCCGCGGACGTGCGGCAGCGCCGCGAGCCGGTCGATCTCGGTGAGCGCCTCGTCGAGGGCGCCGTCGCCGCCCGCCGCGCGGGCCCCCTGCCGGGACCATCCGTCGGGGTCGCCGTGCACGATGCGGGGCGCCTCGTTCGGGTGGAGGGCGACGGCGGCGTGCACGCTGTCGTGCTCCGCCGCCGTGTCGGCCGCCCACTGGGATCCGCGTACGTCGCAGCCGACCTGTACGACCGTGGTGACGCCCACCGCGGCGGCCCTTGCGAGCCCCTCCGCCACCGTCCCCGCCTGCATGTCGAGGTGCGTGTGGGAGTCGGCGACCGCCACCCGGAGCGGTTCGGGCAGGGGCGGCGCGGCGTTCTTGTCGGCGTCGTTCGAAGGCATGCCCCGATCCTACGAAGGGCCCTGCCCTCCCGGCTCGGCCCCCTACTCGGCCCGGCGGTGCTGGAACGGATGCAGCAGGTCCGACAGATGCCAGTGGTGTTCCTTGCTGCGCGCCCGCTCCCGCTCGACGCTGGCGCGCGCCTTCGCCTCGACCTCCGCGGCCCCTTCGGCGCCGGGGGCGTCCGGCGTGTGGTGGCGCTGCATGAGACTGAGGACCGACGAGACCTGCCCCGCCCGCATGATCCGCACGACGTGGCCGCCGCAGTTCAGGCACGTGGGCCGGGTCAGCGGCGACGGCACATGCTGGCCGTCCGCCAGGTACATCACGAATTCCTGGCCCTTGGCGTCGATGTGGTGCTCTATTTCGTACGACTGTTCCCAGCCGTGTCCGCATCGCATACAAGCGAAGGCGTACGACTCATGAACGACATTGATCGCCGTGGTGTGATGGCCGGTGTCTGCGATCTCACTCATGCCAGCTGCTCCTCTTGCCCGAGGGACAAGCACTACCGGGGCCCGGGGTTCCGCCCGGACCGGAAGCGTGGGGACGGGTGCGTCCCTTCAACCAGTGGACGCCTTTCCCGGAGCGAGCGCATCAGACCTGTCGAGCATTGGAGCCGTTTTGGCCTTTCCTTAGGAAAAAGGCCTGGTGCCGGGCTCGCGCTTTGCCTTTTACGATAGTCCTTTGCTCTTCGATGGGTCGCCCCGATCCGCATTCTTTGCCGCGACGACCGCATCGAAGACCTCGCGCTTGGGAAGGCCCGCCTCCGCGGCGACGGCGGCGATCGCCTCCTTGCGCCGCTCCCCCGCCTCCTCCCGCACCCGCACCCTGCGCACCAGTTCGTCGGGGCCCAGTTCCGCGGCGCTCTTCTCGGGGGCGCCCTCGACGACGACGGTGATCTCGCCGCGCACGCCGTCCGCCGCCCACGCGGCGAGCTCCCCGAGCGAACCGCGCTTGACCTCTTCGTACGTCTTGGTCAGCTCGCGGCAGACCGCGGCCCTGCGCTCGCCGCCGAACGCCTCGGCCATCGCGGCGAGGGTGTCGTCGATGCGGTGCGGGGCCTCGAAGTAGACGAGCGTCCTGCGGTCCTCGGCGACCTCCTTCAGGCGCGAGAGCCGCTCGCCCGCCTTGCGCGGCAGGAAGCCCTCGAAGCAGAAGCGGTCGACGGGCAGGCCCGAGAGCGCGAGCGCGGTGAGCACCGCGGAGGGGCCCGGCACCGCGGTCACCCGCACATCGCGCTCCACGGCGGCCGCGACGAGGCGGTATCCGGGGTCGGAGACCGACGGCATCCCGGCGTCCGTGACGAGCAGCACGCGCGCGCCGCCCACCAGGGCCTCGACCAGCTCGGGCGTGCGCGCCGACTCGTTGCCCTCGAAGTACGAGACGACACGCCCGCCGATCTGTACGTCGAGCGCCTGGGTGAGCCTGCGCAGCCTGCGGGTGTCCTCGGCGGCGACGACGTCGGCCGAGGCCAGCTCGGCGGCGAGCCGCGGCGGCGCGTCGGCGACATCACCGATGGGAGTGCCTGCCAGCACCAGCGTTCCTGGGGAATCAGCGCTTCCTGTCACGGTTCCATCCTCGCAGGGACCAGGGACGGGACTCGCACAGCCTGGTTCCCTACGATGGCGCGGTGACCAGTACCGCGTCGTCATCCCCGGACACCCGCCAGGGCCAGACAGCCGAGGAGCAGCAGCCTTCCTGGCAGCGGCGGCTGCGCCGATTCGGCTACGTGGCGCGGCCCAGAGAGGACGTCGAGGCGCGGCTCGTGCCGCCGTACACGGAGCCGAGCCCCCGTCTGTGGCTGATGCTCGGTCTGCCGAGGACGACCGCGGACCGGGTGGTGCGGTGGTCCGGCTGGGTGGGTCCGCTGCTGATCACGCTCGTCGCCGGGGTGACCCGGTTCTGGAACCTCGGCAATCCGAAGGCCGTGATATTCGACGAGACGTACTACGCGAAGGACGCCTGGGCGCTCATCCACCGCGGCTTCGAGGTCAGCTGGCCCGACAAGATCAACGACGATGTGCTGCGGCAGGGCAGCGACATCGCGATCCCGCACGACGCGGCGTACGTGGTGCATCCGCCGGTCGGCAAGTACGTGATCGGCATCGGTGAATGGCTGTTCGGCTTCGATCCGTTCGGCTGGCGCTTCATGACGGCGGTGCTCGGCACCCTGTCGGTCCTGATGCTGTGCCGGATCGGGCGGCGCCTGTTCCGCTCGACGTTCCTCGGCTGCCTCGCGGGCGCGCTGCTCGCCATGGACGGCCTGCACTTCGTGATGAGCCGCACGGCGCTGCTCGACCAGGTCCTGATGTTCTTCGTGCTCGCCGCCTTCGGGTGCTTCCTGATCGACCGGGACAAGGCGCGCGCGAGACTGGCCGCCGCGCTGCCGACCGACGAGGACGGGCGGCTGCGCCCCGACGCGTATGTCGCGGAGACGGTGCGCCTGGGCTGGCGGCCCTGGCGGTGGGCGGCCGGGCTCTGCCTGGGTCTTGCCTTCGGCACCAAGTGGAACGGCCTGTACGTCATGGTCTTCCTCTGCCTGATGACGGTGTTCTGGGACGTCGGCGCGCGCCGGGTGGCCGGGGCGGTGCGGCCCTACCGCGCGGTCCTGAAGCGGGACGTGCTCCCCGCGTTCGTGTCGACGGTGCCGGTGGCGCTCTCCGTGTACGTGCTGTCCTGGATCGGCTGGATCCTCTCGCCGACCGACGGCTCGGGCGGCTACTACCGCAACTGGGCGGCGACCGACGGGCAGGGCGGCAGCTGGACCTGGCTGCCCGACTGGGTGCGCAGCCTCTGGCACTACGAACACGCGGTCTACAAGTTCCATGTGGGCCTGTCCTCGCCGCACACCTACCAGTCGAACCCGTGGAGCTGGATCGTCGACGGCCGCCCCGTCTCGTACTTCTACGAGTCGCCGCTGCCCGGCAAGGACGGCTGCCCGGCCGACACCACGGAGAAGTGCGCCCGCGAGGTCCTCGCGCTCGGCACCCCGCTGCTGTGGTGGGCGGCCGCCTTCGCGCTGCTCTACGTCCTGTGGCGGTGGCTGTTCCGCCGCGACTGGCGGGCGGGCGCGATCCTGTGCGGCGTCCTTGCGGGATATCTGCCCTGGTTCTTCTACCAGGAACGCACGATCTTCTACTTCTACGCGGTCGTCTTCGTGCCGTTCCTGTGTCTCGCGGTGGCGATGATGGTCGGCGCGATTCTCGGGCCGCCGGGATCGAGCGAGCGGCGCAGGATCGTGGGCGCCGCGGGTTCCGGCGTTCTCGTGCTGCTCATCTTCTGGAATTTCATCTACTTCTGGCCGATCTACACGGGCACCGCGATCCCCATTGATTCGTGGCGCTCTCGAATGTGGCTCGATACATGGGTGTAGCGGCTCAATGCACGGGTGCGACGGACACCTGATGGACACCTTCGGATAACAGCAGGATCACGCCCCACCTCCGCCCCCTTAGGGTTCAAGGCGAACACCTTCCCGGAACATATCGGGAAGGCTCCTGGGGAGGGGAGCGCATCATGCGCAAAGGAATAAAGGCCGTCGTGGTCGGCGGGGTCTTCACCGTCATGGTGGGGGGCGCCGGTTATGGCGCGTACAACTTGGTGAACGGCCTCAGTGGGGACGGCGGTTCGTCGGGGGCGGGGTCCTCGGCCGCGCGGACCGGGCCGCCCACGGAAGACGAGATACGCGAGGTGTCGCGGCAGTTCCTCACCGCCTGGGCCAAGGGGGACGCGGCGCAGGCCGCGGCGTACACGGACAACCGGGCGGCGGCCTCGCTCGCCCTGACCGGCTACCGCGAGGACGCGCACCTGACGAAGGTGAAGCTGACCCCGAAGGCGGCGAGCGGCGCGCGCGTGCCGTTCTCCGTGTCCGCCACCGTGTCGTACAAGGGCAGGAGCAAGCCCCTCGCGTACGAATCCGAACTGCGGATCGTCCGCGGCAAGACCACGGGGCGGGCGCTCGTCGACTGGTCGGAGGCGGTCGTGCACCCCTCCCTGAAGCGGGGCGACACCCTCGTGACCGGCGAGGCCGCGACGCCGCCCATCGAGGCGGTGGACCGCGCGGGCGTGGTCCTGACCAAGAAGGAGTACCCCTCGCTCGGCCCGGTCCTGGACCAGCTGCGCGCGAAGTACGGCGAGCAGGCGGGCGGGCAGCCGGGCATCGAGCTGTACGTCCGGCCCGCGGACGAGAACGCGGGCACCCGCACCCTGCTCACCCTCGCCAAGGGCAAGGCGGGCAAGCTGCCCACGACGCTCAGCGCGGGCGTGCAGAAGGCGGCGGAGCGCGCGGTCCTGCGGTACGGGGAGTCGTCCGTGGTGGCGGTGAAGCCGAGCACCGGCGAGATCCTCGCCCTCGCCAACCACCGCGAGGACGCCTTCAACGCGGCGCTCCAGGGCAAGGTGGCGCCCGGCTCGACCATGAAGATCCTCACGGCGGCGATGCTCATCGACAAGGGCATCACCAAGGCCGAGGGCGCCGCGCCCTGCCCCGACACCGCGACCTGGCAGAGCCAGACCTTCCACAACCTCAAGGGCATGGCCCCGAACGAGAACGCGACGCTCGCCGACAGCTTCGCGCGCTCCTGCAACACGTCCTTCGTGAAGCTGATCGACGAGGAGGGCCTGACCGACGCCTCGCTGACCGAGGAGGCGCAGCACAAGTTCGGCCTCGGCAGGGACGACTGGAAGGTCGGCGTCCCCTCCTTCGACGGCTCCGTCCCGGCGTCCGGCGGCCCCGACCGCGCGGCGAACGCCATCGGCCAGGGCCAGGTCCAGATGAGCCCGCTGACCATGGCGTCGGTCACCGCCACCGCGATGACGGGCACCTTCCGGCAGCCGGTGATCGTCCCGAAGTCCCTCGACGACCGCGACCTCGCCACCGCGGACGGCCTGCCCTCGTCCACCGTCGCGCAGCTGCGCCAGATGATGCACCGCACGGCGGTCAGCGGCACCGGTGTGCGCACCATGGCGGGGCTCGGCGGCGACATCGGCGCGAAGACCGGCTCCGCCGAGGTCGACGGCAGGGAGAAGTCCGACAGCTGGTTCACCGGCTACCGCGGCGATGTCGCGGCGGCCGCGATGACCCAGGAGGGCGGGCACGGCGGTGACGCCGCGGGGCCGATCGTGGCGGCGGTGCTGCGGGCGGGGTGATCGGCCGGCCGGAGCGTCGCCCGGCCAGGTGAAGAAGTGGTCAAGGGCTTCCCCGAGCGCCTCTATGGTGGCCTTCCGGTGAGGAGCCGGGGGTTCTGGGGAACTGCGGAGGGTTTGTGGGCAAGCGAAGGCGCGCCGTCGAGCGCAGAAGCGTCGGAATCAAGAACGTGAAGGTGCACCCGGGTGTGCTCGGCGGGGCCGCGGCCGTCGTCGTGTGCGCCGTCGGGGCCACCGCCTTCGCCCTGTCCGGCGGCTCGGGCTCCGGCCCTGACGGCCCCACGGTCGACGAGAAGCCGGTGGCCGCGGGCCCGCCGACGTCGGCCGAAGTGCGCGACACCGCGCGGGCGTTCCTCGCCGCCTGGTCGAAGGGCGACGCGGCGGGGGCGGCCGCGCTCACCGACGACCGGACGGCCGCGCGGAAGGCCCTGACCTCGTACGCCAAGGAGGGCCGCCTCACCGATGTGAAGCTGACGCCCGGCAGGCGGTCGGGCGCCGACGTGCCGTTCAAGGCCGCGGCCACGGTCTCGTACGAGGGAAAGAAGAAGCCCCTCGCCTACGACTCCGAACTCACCGTCGTCCGCAGGAAGAGCGACGGCAGGACGCTGGTCGGCTGGCGCCCCTCGGTGCTGCACCCGGAGCTGAAGGACGGCGACCGCCTGGTCACCGGTGAGGCGGGCGATCCACCGATCAAGGCGGTGGACCGCGACGGCGCCGAGCTGACGGCGGCGAAGTACCCCTCGCTCGCTACGGTGCTCGACGGGCTGCGCGAGAAGTACGGCAAGAAGGCGGGCGGCACGGCGGGCGTCGAGCTGCGGGTCGTGCGCGCGGACAGCGGCAAGAAGGGCGCGGCCGCGAAGAAGGACGACGCCAAGTCCACGCCCGACAAGACGCTCCTGACGCTCGCCCCCGGCACCCCGGGGACGCTGAAGACCACGATCAGCGCCCCGATGCAGGCCGCGGCCGAGCGCGAGACGGCCAAGCGGCAGCGGGCGTCCGTCGCCGTCGTCAAGCCGAGCACCGGCGAGATCCTGGCCGCCGCCAACTCCCGCCCCGGCGGCTTCAACACGGCGTTCCAGGGCTCGATCGCGCCCGGCTCCACGATGAAGGTCGTCAGCGCGTCGATGCTTCTGGAGAAGAAGCTGGCCGGGGTCGACAAGAAGCACCCGTGCCCCAAGTATGAGACGTACGGCGGCTGGAAGTTCCAGAACGACGACAAGTTCGAGATCAAGGGCGGCACGTTCCGGGCGAGCTTCGCGCGCTCCTGCAACACGGCCTTCATCAGCCAGGCCAAGAAGCTGCAGAACGACTCCCTGACCAAGCAGGCCCAGGAGGTCTTCGGCCTCGGCCGCGACAACTGGTCGATCGGCGTCCCGTCCTTCGACGGCGCGGTACCGGTGCAGAGCGACGCCCAGATGGCGGCCTCGCTCATCGGGCAGGGCGGCGTGCGGATGAACCCGCTGAACATGGCGTCGGTCTCGGCGACGGTGAAGTCCGGCACGTTCAAACAGCCGTACCTGGTCTCGCCCGACCTCGACCACCGCACGCTCGCGACCGCGTCGCGCAAGATGTCGGGCTCGACGCTCGCGGCGCTGCGCGACCTGATGCACTACACCGCGACCGCGGGGACGGCCGTGCGGCCCATGTCCGGGCTCGGCTCCGACACCGGCGCGAAGACCGGCTCCGCGGAGGTCGACGGCCAGAAGAAGCCCAACGGCTGGTTCACCGCCTACCGCGGTGACCTGGCCGCGGCGGCGGTCGTGCAGGAGGGCGGGCACGGCGGCGACTCGGCAGGGCCCGTGGTCCGGGCGATGCTGCTCGCCGGGGGCTGACGCCCGGGGTGAACACCCGTGTCCGGTATGCGGATACACGGTCGCGTGCCCCGTACACAGACCGCTAGCGTGCCGGACATGAGCGCTACTGAATCCTCCGCCCACCCCCGTTTCGCCGAGGCCCTGCAGGAACTGGGCCTCGGCGAACTCGTCTCCGAGGTCCGCCGCTTCCCCGAGCAGACCCGCACCGCGCAGGAGGCCGCCGCGGCCATCGGCTGCGAACTCAGCCAGATCTGCAAGTCACTGATCTTCGCGGCAGACGGAGTGCCGGTCCTGGTCCTGATGGACGGGGCGTCCCGCGTCGACCTCGAACTCGTGCGCAGGGAGCTGGGCGCCGAGAAGGTCACCCGCGCCAAGGCGGACGTCGTCCGGGCGACCACCGGATACGCGATCGGCGGCGTACCGCCCTTCGGCCACGCCACCAAGACCCGTGTCCTCGCCGACCGTTCACTGCTCGACCACGACGTGGTGTGGGCGGCGGCCGGCACGCCCTACGCGGTCTTCCCGATGGCGCCCAAGACGCTGGTCGCCCACGCGGGCGGCGCTCTGGTGGACGTGCGCGAGACCGCCAAGTGACCCCGCTGGTCGCGGCGGCCGTCCTGCTCGCCGCCGTCACCCATGCGAGCTGGAACGCGATCGCCCACCACATCACGGACAAACTGGTCGGCTTCACGCTCATATCCGGCGGCGGCACGCTGATCGGCCTGCTGCTCGCCCCCTTCGTCGCGATCCCCGCGGCGGGCGCCTGGCCCTATCTGATCCTGTCGGCCGCCCTCCACGTCGGCTACTACGCCCTGCTCATGAAGTCGTTCAAGCTCGGCGACTTCGGCCAGGCCTATCCGATCGCGCGCGGCACGGCGCCGCTGGTCGTCACCGTCCTCGCCGCCGTGTTCGCGGGCGAGATCCCCAACGGCTGGCAGGCGGCCGGCGTCGCGGTGTCCTGTGCGGGCCTGACCGGGCTCGCCCTGTGGGGCATCAGAGGCACGGGGCGCCGCCCCGACTGGGCGGCCATCGGCGCCGCGCTCGCCACCGGCGTCTCCATCGCCGCGTACACGGTCGTCGACGGCCTCGGCGTGCGCGCCTCGGGCTCCTCGATGGGGTACATCGCCTGGCTGATGATCCTGGAGGGCGTCGCCGTCCCCGTCTACGCCGCCTACCGCTGGCGGGGCGAACTGGCCGCGAAACTCCGCCCGTTCGCGGCCGTCGGCCTCCTCGGCTCGGCGCTCTCCGTCGCCGCGTACGGCCTGGTCCTGTGGGCCCAGACGAAGGCGGACCTGGCGCCGATCTCCGCGCTGCGGGAGTCCTCGATCATCGTCGGGGCGGCGATCGGAGCGGTCTTCTTCAAGGAGAGGTTCGGCACGCCGCGACTGCTCGCGGCGGGCCTGATGGTGGCAGGGATCGGGCTGATGCTGCACGCGGGGTGAGGAAGAGGAATACGACTCGCGCCCGGCGGGGGCGGCGGCTACCGTCGGAGCGGCCAGTGATCCGAGTGGTCCACGAGGAGCTGAGAGTCATACCCGGTCGCCCGGGCACGCGTTGACGTCGTAGGCCGGCATCGGCCCGTCATCGCGTGCCGTCCCTGAGACACGGCACAGCGAGCCCTCCCCTGCCTCGAATCCGCGCACGCCCGTGGGGTGCGTGCGGATCGGCGGGTCCTGCACTCGGCCGTCCAAGGGATCACCGTGCCGACCTCTCCCTCTCCCTCTTCGTCCGCTCCCTCCCTGTGGCGCGACCGCGACTTCCGCAGGCTCTGGGCCGGGCAGACCGTCTCCCAACTCGGCGAGCACACCGGCCTGATGGTCCTTCCGCTGATCGCCGTGCTGACCCTGGACGCCGACGCGGGACAGCTCGGCGCCCTGCGCGCCGTGGGCCAGGCACCGGTCCTGCTGCTCTCGCTCCTGGCCGGCGCGTGGGTGGACCGTTGGCGGACCCGTACGGTCATGGTCGTCGCGGACGCGGGGCGGGCGCTGGCGCTCGGCGGGGCCGCCGTGGCCTGTCTGTTCGGCGGCCCCGGACTGCCCACGCTGTGCGCACTCGCCTTCGCCGTCGGGGCGCTCTCGGTCTTCTTCGACGTGGCCTACCAGGCGTCTCTCGTACGGCTCGTGGACCGCACCCTGCTCGTGCCGGGCAACAGCGCGCTCGAAGGCAGCAGGTCCGCGGCGCAGATCGGCGGGCCCGCACTCGGCGGTGCGCTGGTGTCCGCCCTGTCCGCGGCGGCGGGCGCCGCGTCCGGTGCGGGGTTCTTCGCGCTGTCGTTCCTGTCGATCCGGCGGATGCGGCGCGACGAGCCGGTCCCCGGGCGGGCGCGGCGTGCCGCCCCCGTGGGGCGGCGGATCCGCGAGGGCGTGCGGTTCGTCGCGGGCGACGCGTCGCTGCGTACCGTGGGCCTCGCCTCCGCCGCCTTCCAGTTCTTCCTCGCGGCGACGATGACCTGCTATCTGCTGTTCCTGCCGCGCGCACTGCACCTCTCGGGCGCCGCCGTCGGCCTCGCGCTGGCGGCGACGGGCCCCGGCGCGCTGCTCGGCTCACTGCTCGCCGCCCGGCTCCCGCGCCGGTTCGGGCACGGCCCGGTGCTCGTGACCGCGGCGGCGGTCGGCGACGGCGCGCTGCTGTGCGTACCCGCGCTGCACGGCCCCTCCGGGGTGACGGTGCCCGCTCTCCTGGCGGTCAACTTCGTCTTCGGTACGTTCGGTCAGCTGGTCAACGTCACGGTCATGGCCGTGCGGCAGGCCGTCACCCCGGACGGGCTGCAGGGCCGGGTGGCCGCGACGATCACGTTCGCCGGGATGGGTCTCGCCCCGCTCGGCTCGCTGCTCGGCGGCCTCCTCGCGCAGGAGTGGGGCCTGCGCACCGGGCTCCTGGTCGCGGCATCCGGGATGCTGCTGTCGCCGGTCCTGATGGGCCTGTCGCCGCTGGCCCGCCTCGGCCGGTCGCTGTGAACGGCCGCGGCGCTCACAGCGCCGAACGGACCGCCCGCACCAGCGCCTGGGCCCGGGGGTCCGCGGTGACGCCCTTGTTCATCCCGTTGGTCACATACCCGAAGGCCACCCCCGACTCCGGGTCGGCGAAGCCGAGCGCGCCGCCGCGGCCGGGGTGGCCGAAGGAGCCGGGGCCGAGCAGCGGGGACGCGCCGCCGTGGAGCATGTAGCCGAGGCCGAAGCGGGTGTTCACGACGAGGACGCGGTCGGGGCCCGCCGACGCCTCGGCCCGCGCGGCCCCGGCCGTCTCCGGCGTGAACAGCCGTGCCCCGCCGTCGACTTCACCGATCAGCGCGGCGTAGAACCGGGCCAGGGAGTCCGCCGTCGCGATGCCGTTGGACGCGGGCAGGGCGGCCGCGCGGTAGGCCGGGTCGTTCTCGTCAGAGAGGGGGTCGATCGCCCCGAAGGCGCGGCGGGTCAGGGAGTGCGGGTCCGCGTACGCGTCCGCCACGTTCCGCCTGGGCCGCATCCGCAGGCCGCCCTCGGCGGCGGGCGGTTCGATGCGGCCCACCCGGCCCACCCGCGCCGCCTCCGCGTCCGGCAGTCCGACCCAGAGGTCGAGGCCGAGCGGTCGTGCGATCTCGTCGGCGATCCATGCGCCGACGGGCCTGCCCGTCACGCGCCGCACCAGTTCGCCGGTGAGCCAGCTGTACGTCTGGGCGTGGTAGCCGTGGTCCGTGCCCGGCTCCCAGAACGGGGCCTGCGCCGCGACCACCGCGGCCGCGAGGTCCTGGTCGAGCGCCTCGGCGGGGGTCAGCGGCCGGTCGAGCGCGGGCACCCCCGCGCGGTGCGCGAGCACGTGCCGGACCAGGGCCGACTCCTTGCCGCGCGCCTTGAACTCCGGCCAGTACGCGCCGACCGGGGCGTCCAGGTCCAGCTCCCCGCGCTGGTGCAGCAGGAGCAGCGCGGCGGCCGCCACGCCCTTGGTCGCCGAGCGGACGATCTGCGCGGTGCCGTGCTCCCAGGGCGCGGTGCCGTCGACGTCCTTCGTGCCGCCCCACAGGTCCACGACCTTGTGCCCGTCCCGGTACACCGCGAGGGCGGCGCCGCGCTCCCCGCGCTCGCCGAAGTTGCCCACGAAGGCGTCCCTGACCGCCTCGAACCCGGCGGCCGCCGTACCGTGCACTCCACCCATGACGTCGTCCATGACAAGGCCAACAGCCACGTCCCGCCGACGATTCCCTAGCTGCCCGCCGCCACCGACTTCGGATCGAAGCCGAAGGGCAGTTCGAGGCGATGTGCGCCCATCAGGTCCTCGTCGGCGAGCAGCTCGCCCGTCGGGCCGTCCGCCGCGATCACGCCCTCGCTGAGGATCAGGGCGCGGGGGCAGAGTTCGAGCGCGTACGGCAGGTCGTGCGTGACCATCAGGACCGTCACGTCCAACGACCGCAGGATGTCGGCCAGTTCACGGCGCGAAGCGGGGTCGAGGTTGGACGACGGCTCGTCGAGGACGAGGATCTCCGGCTCCATCGCGAGGACCGTCGCCACCGCGACCCGCCTGCGCTGGCCGAAGGAGAGATGGTGGGGCGGCCGGTCCACGAACTCGGCCATGCCGACCTGCGCCAGCGCCTTCAGGACCCGCGCCTCAAGATCGGGGCCCCGCATCCCGGCCGCCGCGGGCCCGAAGGCGACGTCCTCGCGCACCGTCGGCATGAACAGCTGGTCGTCCGGGTCCTGGAAGACGATGCCGACCCGGCGCCTGATCTCCGCCATGTGCTGCTTGCCGACGGGCAGTCCCGCGACGGCGACCGTGCCCGCGCCGCCGGTCAGGATGCCGTTGAGGTGCAGGACGAGCGTGGTTTTGCCGGCGCCGTTCGGACCGAGCAGGGCGACGCGCTCGCCCCTGCCGACGGTGAAGTCGACGCCGAACAGGGCCTGGTGCCCGTCGGGGTAGGCGAAGGCGAGGCCGGAGACCTCGAGAGATGCGGCGGCGGTCACAGGGTCCATCCCAACAGGCATACGACTAGGGCGGTGAGCGGGAGTGCCAGTGCGTACGTCCACTGGGCGCGGGAAGCGGTGATCTCGTCGATGACCGGCATCGACCCGGCGTATCCCCGGCTGACCATGGCCAGGTGCACGCGCTCGCCCCTCTCGTACGAGCGGATGAAGAGCGCGCCCGCGGACTTGGCGAGCACGCCCCACTGCCGCACGCCCCGCGCCTCGAAGCCGCGCGACTCCCTGGCGATCTTCATACGGCGCATCTCGTCCGTGATCACATCGCCGTAGCGGATCATGAAGGAGGCGATCTGGACGAGGAGCGGGGGAAGCTTCAACCGCTGCAGGCCGAGGAGGAGTTCGCGCAGTTCGGTGGTCGAGGCGAGGATGACCGAGGCCGCGACGCCCAGCGTCCCCTTGGCCAGGACGTTCCAGGCGCCCCAGAGGCCGTTGACGCTCAGGGACAGGCCGAGCACGTCGACGCGCTCGCCCTGCGCGACGAACGGCATGAGCACCGCGAACGCCACGAACGGGATCTCGATGAGCAGCCGCTTGAGGAGGAAGCCCGCGGGGATGCGGGCCGTGTGCGCGACCGCGCCGAGCAGCACCGCGTACACCCCGAAGGCCCACATCGCCTCGCGCGGCGTGGAGACCACCACGACCACGAAGCAGAAGACCGCCGCGAGCTTGGTGTGCGGCGGCAGCGCGTGCACCGGGGAGTGGCCGTGCCGGTAGAGCCGGTGGGCGTGACCCGCGCCCACGTCAGGCGCTCTCGGTTTCCGGTACGGCGGCGGGGGACGCGTCGTTCGTACGACGACGTCGCAGCGCCCAGAAGACGGCGGAACCCGCGACGACCGTGACGCCCACGCCGATGATGCCCGCGAGGCCGCCGGAGAGCCGGGCGTCGGTGATGTCCTTGACGCCGTAGTCGGCGAGCGGCGAGTCCGCGGAGGCGTGCTCCTCGGCCTTCTTGTCGATGCCCTTGTCGTGGGCGACCTTCTCCAGGCCGTCGGGGTCGGCGGAGGCGTAGAAGCTGACGAACCCCGCGAGGACGAGGGAGGTGACGATGCCCGCGATCCACACCTTGCGGGTGGACCGGGCGGCGACCGGGGCGGGCCCGGCGGCCGGGGCGTCCACAAGATCGCCGCCGACGCGCAGCTTCAGCGGCTTGGTCAGCCCCCGCGCCCCGTACACCAGGTCGGGCCGCACCGCGACGACCGCGCCGACGGTGAGCGCGGTGATCGCGGCCTCGCCGATGCCGATGAGCACATGGACGCCGACCATGGCGGTCGCGACCTTGCCGGGGGAGACGTCGGTCGTGCCGCCCACGGCGTAGATGAGGGTGAAGGCGACCGCTGCGGCGGGCACGGAGAGCAGGGCCGCGACGAAGGAGGCGACGGTGATCGAGCGGCGCTTCCTGGGGAGCGTCTTCACCAGGCCGCGGAAGACCAGGTAGGCGACGACGGTCGTGACGATCGCCATGTCGGAGATGTTCACGCCGAGCGCGGTCAGGCCGCCGTCCGCGAAGAGGACGCCCTGCATGAGCAGGACGACGGAGACGCAGAGGACCCCGGTGAAGGGGCCGACGAGGATCGCGGCGAGCGCGCCGCCGAGGAGATGGCCGCTGGTTCCTGCCGCGACGGGGAAGTTCAGCATCTGCACGGCGAAGATGAAGGCCGCGACGAGCCCGGCGAGCGGCGCGGTCTTCTCGTCCAGTTCGCGCCGCGCGCCCTTGAGGCTGACGGCGACGGCTCCCGCGGCGACGATCCCGGCGGCCGCCGATACGGGGGCGTTGATGAATCCGTCGGGGACATGCATGTGCGCGCTCCTGGGCAGACGCCCTGGACAGGGCGGATCGCTCGTGCACCGTTTCGTACGAGCCGCTCGGTGGGGACCGTCCCATGATGTGGCTTGTTGCAAATGGCTTGCAAGAGCGCTTCGGTTCCGATAAGGCAAAGCTCACCCGCCGCAAAATCCCGTACATATGGGACATTGGTGAGTGAAGTGCCCGCACGGATGAGGAGTTCCGCGATGTCCGCAGTCGAGCAGTACGCACGCGCCCACCTCGTCACGGACTCCTCCGAGGGCCACCGCGCCGTCCCCGTCGTCCTGCGCTACGACCCGGAGGCCGACCCGCACACGGTGCGGATCGGCCTCCCTGGTTCACACGACAGGGCCTTCGCCCGTCAGCTCCTCGAACAGGGCCTGCGGGCGCCGACCACCGTCGGCGACGTACACGTCTGGCCCTGCGGCCGGGTCCAGACGGTCGTGGAGTTCCACGAACGCGAAGGGGTGACGGTCATCCAGTTCGACGCATCGGCCCTGATCCGCTTTCTGCGCCGCACCCACGCGACCGCCACGGCGGTGACGCGCTGACCTACCGCGGCCTCAGACCCGGACCAACTCCCGCTCCGCGTCCGGGTCCGGGTCCGCGCCCTTCTCCTGCGCGGTGCGCAGTCCCTCGCCCTCGACATCCACGTTCGGCAGCGCCCGGTCCAGCCACTTCGGCAGCCACCACGCCTTCTTGCCGAGCAGGGCGAGCACCGCGGGCACCAGCGCCATGCGCACCACGAACGCGTCGAAGAAGACCGCGATCGCGAGGCCGAAGCCGATCATCTTGACCATCTGCTCCGAGGAGCCGATGAAGCCCGCGAAGACCGCGATCATGATGACCGCCGCCGCCGAGACCACCCGGGCGCCGTGCCGGAAACCGGTGACGACCGCCTGGCCGGGGCGCTCCCCGTGGACGTACGCCTCCCGCATGCGGGTCACGAGGAACACCTCGTAGTCCATCGCGAGGCCGAAGACCACGCCCACCATGAAGATCGGCATCATCGACATGATCGGTCCGGTCTGCTCGACGCCGAAGAGCGAGCCGAGCCAGCCCCACTGGAAGACCGCGACGACCGCGCCGAGGGCCGCGAGGACCGAGAGCAGGAAGCCGAGGGCCGCCTTGAGCGGGACCAGGATCGAGCGGAAGACGACGATCAGGAGCAGGAAGGCGAGCCCGACGACCAGGGCCAGATAGGGCAGCAGGGCGTCGTTCAGCTTCTGCGAGACGTCGATGTTCATGGCCGTGGTGCCGGTGACCATGATCTCGGCGCCGGTGTCGGACTTGATCTGCGCGCCGTTGTCGCGGATCGAGTGGACCAGGTCCTCGGTCTCGATGCCGCTGGGCTTGGAGGACGGCACGACGCTGATGATCGCGGTGTCGCCCGCCTTGTTGAGCATGGGCGGGGCCACGGTCAGGACGTCGTCGAGGCCGGAGATCTTCTGCTGGATCTGCTGCGCCGCGGCCTTCGGGTCGTCGGCGCCCTTGAGGTCGGCGACCGTCATCAGGGGGCCGTTGAAGCCGGGCCCGAAGCCGTCGGAGACCAGGTCGTACGCCTTGCGCTGGGTCGTGGACGTCGGCTGCGAGCCGTCGTCCGGCAGGCCCAGCTCCAGCTGCGAGACGGGGATCGCGGCGGCGCCGAGGCCGACGATGCCGACGAGCAGCACGGCGACCGGACGGCGGACCACGAAGCGGGCCCAGCGGGTGCCCATGTTGGGCTTCTCCTCGCCGGTGGCGCCTGCGGCCTTCTTCTTGCCGCCGCCGAACAGCCTGCTCTTCTCGCCCATGGGCATGACCCGCTTGCCCGCGTAGCCGAGCAGTGCGGGGATGAGCGTGAGCGCGATGAGGACGGCGATGACGACCGTGCCGGCCGCCGCGAAGCCCATCTTCGTCAGCATCGGGATGTTGACCACGGCGAGGCCGACGAGGGCGATGACCACGGTGAGTCCGGCGAAGACGACCGCCGAGCCCGCGGTCCCCACCGCACGGCCCGCGGCCTCCTCGCGGTCGCGCCCGTCGGCGAGTTCACCGCGGTAGCGCGAGACGATGAAGAGCGCGTAGTCGATGCCGACCGCGAGGCCGATCATCATCGCGAGCGTCGACGTGGTGGTGCCCAGGTCGAGCGCGTCGGCGAGCGCCGTGATGGACGAGACGCCGATGCCCACGCCGATCAGCGCGGTGAGCAGCGGGAGCCCGGCCGCGATCAGCGAGCCGAAGGTGATGACGAGGACGACGGCCGCGACCGCGATGCCGATGATCTCGGTGGACCCGGTCTCCGGCATGGCCTGCAGCGCGTCGCCGCCGACCTCGACCGTGAGCCCGGACTCGCGCGCCTTGTCGGTGGTCTTCTCCAGCGCGTCGCGGTCCTCGTCGGTCAGCTCCATCGAGGTGACCTTGTACGAGACCGACGCGTACGCCGTGGAACCGTCCTTGCTGACCGTCTTGGCCTGGAACGGGTCGGCGGCCGAAGCCACCTGGTCCGAGCCGGACTTGAGCGCGCCGACGGTCTTGCGGATCTCGGCCTTGTTGGCCGGGTCCGTCACCTTCTCGCCGTCCGGCGCCTTGAAGACGACGCGGGCGCTCGCCCCGTCGGCACTGGCCTCGGGGGCGCGCTTCTCCAGCAGGTCGAAGGCCTTCTGCGCCTCCGTGCCCGGGATCGAGAAGGAACTGGACGCGGCGGTGGGCGCCGACGCCGCGCCGACCCCGGCGAGCGTCAGGAGCGCCACCCAGATCAGGGCGACGAAGTGCCGCCGTCGGAAGGCTAGTTTGCCGAGTTTGTAGAGGAATGTGGCCACGGGGGCGTACTCCCGGTCAGGTCGTGGTGTCCGAATGGGCAGGGGTGATCAGCCCGACGACGTGAGCGGTCGCGTCAGGAACGGGGGGAGTGGGTCAGATGCCGAGAGCGGGGAGGATCACGGCGTCGACGTAGGAGGTGAGGAACGCGCGGTCCACCGTGCGGTCCTCGATCAGGTCGCGGGCGACGAAACCGCCGACCAGCATGTGGATGACGTAGTCCAACGCCGGGTTGTCCGCGGCCACTTCGCCGCGGTCCACCGCCCTGCGCAGCATCGCGTTCAGGCTGTTGATCTCCGGCTCGATGAGCAACTGCCGCAGCGCCTGGTGCAGTTCGGGATTTCCGTGGATGGCGTGGAAGAGGCCCCGCATCAGCGCGGCGTCCCGCTCCATCTGGCAGTCGTCCGAGCGCGCCATCGTCGCGTGGATGTCGCCGCGCAGCGACCCGGTGTCGATGTCGTCGAGGGACGCCGGTTTGTTGTGCCGCAGCGCCTTGGCGATCAGCTCCGGCTTGCTCCCCCACTGGCGGTAGAGGGTGGCCTTGCTGGACCGGGTGCGGGTCGCGACGGCGTCCATGGTGAGCGCCTCGTACCCGACCTCGCGGAGCAGGTCGAGCACGGCCTCGTACAGCTCGGCCTCGCGCTCGGGCGTGATCCTGCTGCGCCGCGTCGTTGCCACCTCAGCCATGGACCGCACCTCCTGCTCCTGAACGAAACGGTTTCGTACCCGACGACTGTATCCCCCTCCTTAGCGAAACGAAACCGTTTCGTACGTGTGCTGCGTCACGCACCCGGCCACAAGTTGCCGAGGCCCCCGGAGCGGAAAAACATGGTGAGGTGACCGACGCGCGCGACGATGCCCAGGACGCCCATGCCCCGGACGACCACGCCTACCTGCGCTTTCCCCACCTCAGCGGCGACCGCCTCTGCTTCGCCGCCGAGGACGACCTCTGGGTCGCCCCCCTCACCGCCGAGGGCGCCCCTGCCGACCGGGCCTGGCGGCTCACCGTCGACCGGACCAAGGTCAGCCACCCGCGCTTCTCGCCCGACGGCCGCCACATCGCGTACACGACCTGGCGCAGCCTCGACCCGGAGATCCACCTCGCCCCGGTGGGCGGCGGCCCCTCGCGCCGCCTGACCTACTGGGGCTCCACCGACACCCGGGTCTGCGGCTGGACCCCCGACGGCGACATCCTCGCCGTCTCCTCGCACGGCCAGCCCTTCTCCTACTTCTGCTGGGCCTACAACGTCCCCACCGACGGCTCCCCCGGCGGCAAACTCCCCTGGGGCCCGGTCTACGACATCGCCGTCACCGACTCCCACGCCGACGGCGACAGCGAACGCAAGACACTGCTCCTCACCGGAAAGCCGCCGCACGAACCCGCCGCCTGGAAGCGGTACCGGGGCGGCGCGACGGGCCGCCTCTGGCTGCACGGCGAACAGCTGCTCGGCGACCTCGACGGGCACCTCGACTCCCCCATGTTCGTCTCCGGCCGCATCGCCTTCCTCTCCGACCACGAAGGCGTCGGCAACCTCTACTCCTGCCTGCCCGACGGCACCGGCCTGCGCCGCCACACCGACCACGACGCCTTCTACGCCCGGCACGCGTCCAGCGACGGCACCCGCGTCGTCTACCAGTGCGCGGGCGACATCTGGCTCGTCGACGACCTCGCCGCGGACTCCGTGCCGCGCCGCCTCGACGTGCGGCTCGGCGGGCCCAGGGCCGGGCGGCGCGTCTACCAGGTGCCGGCCGCGCAGCACGTCGACGCGCTCTCCGTGGACACCACGGGCCGGGCCAGCGCCGTCGTCGTACGCGGCTCCCTGTACTGGCTCACGCACCGCGACGGTCCCGCCCGCACCATCAGCGACACACCCGGCGTGCGCGTGCGCCTGCCCGAGATGCTCGGCACCGGCGGCCAGGTCGCCTACGTCACCGACGCCGAGGGCGAGGACGCCGTCGAGATCGCCTACCTGCCGCGCGCCAGCGGCGACCGCGAACCGCGCAGGCTCGCGAGCGGAGAACTCGGCCGCGTCCAGGAACTCGTCGCCGACCCCGACGGCGAACGCCTCGCCATCGCCTCCAACGACGGCCGCCTCCTGCTCATCGACGCAACCGAGGACTCCAACGGCGAGGTCACCGAACTGATCCGCTCCATCAACGGCCCCGTCCGCGACCTCGCCTTCTCGCCCGACGGCGCCTGGCTGACCTGGTCGCACCCGGGCATCGGCCGCTCGCTCCGGCAGATCAAGATGGCCCGCATCAAGGACCGCACCATCGTCGACGTCACCAACGGCCGCTTCGAGGACGAGAACCCGGTCTTCACCCGCGACGGCCGCTACCTCGCCTTCCTCTCCTGGCGCGGCTTCGACCCCGTCTACGACGTGCACACCGGCGACCTCTCCTTCCCGCTCGGCTGCCGCCCCTACCTCGTACCCCTGTCGTCCGCGACCCCGTCCCCCTTCGCCCTGCTCCCCGACGGACGCCCCGCGGCGGGCGGCCTCGACCCCGACGACAACGGCGGGGGCGACGGCACGACGACGGTCGAGGCCGAGGGCCTCGAGGCGCGGGTCACGCCCTTCCCGGTCTCCGCGTCCAAGTACTCGGCCCTGTACCCCGTCAGCGGCGGCGGCCTCGTCTGGCTGCGCTGGCCGATCTCCGGCGCGCTCGGCGAGACCTTCGCCAACCCCGCCGACACCTCGGGCCGCCCCACCCTCGAATACTTCAACATCGCCAAGGCCAAGAAGTCCCAACTCGTCGAACACCTCGACTGGTTCGCGCTCAGCGGCGACGGCACGCGGCTCGTGGTCGTCGACGAGGGCGACCTGAGCGCCGTGCCCTCCACCGAGCAGGGCGACGGCGACACGACCGTCTGGATCGACCTGCGGCGCATCCTGCACGAGGTCGACCCGGCCGCCGAATGGCGCCAGGCGTACGACGAGGCGGGCCGCCTCATCCGCGCCTACTTCTGGGAACCGGGGATGTGCGGCATCGACTGGGACGGGGTGCTCGCGCAGTACCGCCCGCTCGTCGAACGCGTCGCGTCCCCCGACGAGTTCGCGGACCTCCTGCGCGAGGTCCTCGGCGAACTGGGCACCTCCCACGCGTACGTCTCCGCGTCCCGCCGCAACGAAGGCCCGCCCCACTACCAGCGCGCCATGGGCCTGCTCGGCGCCAATCTCGTCCGCAGGGACGACGGCTGGATGGTGAAGCGGATCCTGCCCGGCGACTCCTCCGACTCCAAGGCCCGCTCGCCGCTGGCCGGTGCGGGCATCCGCGAAGGCGCGGTCCTCACCCACATCGACGGCCGCGCGGTGGATCCGGTGACGGGACCGTACCCGCTGCTCGCGGCGGCGGGCGGTACGACGGTCGAGCTCACCTTCCAGCCCGCGGAGGGCGAAGGCCGCGCGCGGCGCGTCGCGATCGTCCCCCTCATCAACGAACGTCCCCTGCGCTACCAGGACTGGGTGGCCAAACGCCGGGACGTCGTACGGGAGTTGAGCGGCGGCAAGTGCGGCTACCTGCACATCCCCGACATGGGCGGATCGGGCTGGGCCCAGTTCAACAGGGACCTGCGCCTCGAAGTCTCCCGCCCCGCCCTGATCGTCGACGTACGCGGCAACGCGGGCGGCCACATCAGCGAACTCGTCGTGGAGAAGCTCACCCGCAAGATCCTCGGCTGGGACCTGACACGGAACGCGCAACCGGTGTCCTACGCCTCGAACGCGCCCCGCGGCCCCGTGGTGGCCCTCGCCGACGAGGCGACGTCCTCGGACGGCGACATGATCACGGCGGCGTTCAAACTCCTCGGACTCGGCCCCGTCGTCGGACAGCGCACCTGGGGCGGCGTCGTCGGCATGACGGGACGGCACACGCTCGGCGACGGCACGGTGATCACGGTGCCGATGAACGCGGGCTGGTTCGACGTGTACGGCTGGTCCGTCGAGAACCAAGGGGTCTCCCCCGACCTCGACGTCCTGCGCACACCGCTGGACTGGGCGGAGGGGCGGCACGCCCAACTCGACGACGCGGTACGGGTCGCGCTCGACCTCCTCGCCGAGCGGCCCGCGGCGACGCCACCGGGCTACTCGGACGTCCCCGACCGCCGTCGGCCACCGCTGCCGCCCCGCGCCTGAGCCGCACCCGACCGCCCTCCCGCATGATCGAAATGCGGTGAATGTCCACCCATGTCAACCTGGTCGAGGCCCAATCCCCTCACCCACATCGGGAGTGAATCGCATGGGCATCAAGGACCAGTTCCAGGACAAGGCCCAGGACCTCGCCAACAAGGCCAAGGACGCCATGGGCGGCGCCAAGGACGAAGCGGGCGAGCGCGCCTCGCAGGCACAGGACGAAGCGAGCGAGCGCGCGTCACAGGCCCCGGACCAGGCCCGGGAGGCGGCGCAGGAACAGCAGGACAAGTTCAACCAGAACTACGACGCGTGACGCTGCGCCACGCCTGACCAGAGAGGCCCCCCGGGACGCCGGGAGGGCCTCTTCTGCGCGGGCCTGTCGGCCCCGACGGCCCGCAGTCAAAACGAAGCCACCGCCAGAGACGCCCCTCAGCCCCCCGCCCGGACCTTCTCGTCCGCCGAACCCCCCGCCCCCACAAGCCCCGTCGACACGCTCCCGAGCCGCGGCTCGAAGCGCCGCATCTCCCGTTGCCCCACGGACCCGATGACGGACGGCAGGTACCCCCGGATGCCCTGCATCCCCCGCAGCCACCACTGCGCGTACACATGGCTGGAGCGCCGCTCGATGCCCGCGACGATCCGGTCGACGGCGGGACCGAGCGGGTACGTCTTGTTGGACGGCCACGGCAGGCGCTGCCGCAACTCCCGCATCACGTCGTCCTGGTCGGCCCCGCGCACCATGTCGGTGTCGGTCCAGGACAGGTATCCGACGCCGACCTTCACGCCCTTGTAGCCGACTTCGGCCCGCAGGGAGTGCGCGTACGCCTCGACGCCCGATTTGGACGCGCAGTACGCGGTCATCATCGGCGCGGGCGTGACCGCGGCGAGTGAGGCGATCTGCAGCAGATAGCCGCGGCTCTCCATCAGGACGGGGAGGAACGCCCGGCCCGTGACGGCGCTGCCGATGAGGTTGACCTCGATGACGCGGCGCCACGCGTCGGGGTCGGATTCCAGGAAGGGCCCACCGCTGGCGACGCCCGCGTTGGCGACGACGATGTCGACCTTCCCGAAGCGTTCCTTGACTTCTTGGGCGACCCGCGCCATCGCGACATGGTCGGTGACGTCCGCGTACCAGTGGTCGCTCTCGTTGTGCAGCCGTTCCGACACCTGCTTGAGCTCGTCCGGTTCGAGGCCGACGAGCGCGACCTTCGCGCCGCGTGCCGAAAGCTTGCGGGCGAGGAGTTCACCGACTCCGCGCGCCGCGCCCGTGACGACCGCGACCTGTCCTTCGAGGCTGACCCCGCTCATGCGCCCTCCTTCACCTGTACGTCCGTTATGTATGTGCCGACGAGTTCCCTGATCCGCTTCGTGACGGCCTCCGGCGCCTCCACGGGGGTCATGTGTCCGACCCCGGTCAGCTCGGTGAGCCCCACGCACTGGGGCAGCGCGGCCGCGATCCGCCGCGCGTGCACGACGGGCGTGAGCCGGTCCGCGAGTCCGGCGACGACGGCGGTGGGCACCTGCAACTGACCCACTTCGGCGTCGAGTTGCAGCATTTCCAGTACGTGCGACCACCCGTACCGGACGTCTCTCGGGCAGGCGTGCACGATCCGCGCGCAGGCCTCGACCTTGTCCGGCGCCGAACCGGGCCCCATCGTCGCGTACTTGAGGATCCGCCTGGCCAGCGGCGTGACGGGCCCGAGCGGCGCCCGCGAGCCGAGCACCGCCCGGGTGGCCCGGGTGCGCGTCCGCCCGGCCCGCAACGGCACCACCCGCGACTCGGCGACCAGCCCCGAACTCCCCGTGCTGCACAGCAGTACGGCGGCGGCATGCTCCCGGAACCCGGCCCTGCCCCCGGCGGCCATCACCGTCATGCCGCCCATGGAGTGCCCGGCGATCACGGCCTTCTCGCCGGGTGCGAGCGTCGCGGCGAGGACCGCTTCGAGGTCGTCGGCGAGCGCCCGCGTGCTGTATCCGTCGCGGTCGACGGGCGCGGCACTGCGTCCGTGCCCCCGCTGGTCGTACACGATGACCCGGTGGTCGGCGCCGAGGGCGCGTACCTGCGCGGCCCAGAACGCCGTCGAGCAGGTCCAGCCGTGCGCGAGCACCACGGCGGGCGCTTCTTCGGGGCCGTGCACCTCGACGTGGATGCGGGCGCCGTCGGCGGAGACCGCGGTCAGTTCGCGGGCGGCGACGGGCGGCGCGTAGGGCCCGTCGACGACGTGCGTCAGCCGGCTCACGCCCCGGCCTCGACCTTCTTGGCCGCGGACCTCTTCTTCGGGTGCGTACGGGAGATCGGCACGACCTCGGCCGGCTTCGGCGCCCGCAGCACCTCGTACTCGGAGAGGTCGACGCGTCGGGTGGCCGCCCGGAACTCGGTGGTCGTGCCGGGCCACACGGTCGTGTTGACGCCGTTCTCGTCGAGGTACCAGCTGTTGCAGCCGCCGGTGTTCCACACGGTGCGCTTCATCCGTTCCTGCACCCGGTGGTTCCAGCCGTTCACCGCGGAGGGCCGCGCAGCGAGCGCGGCGCGGCCGCCGAGCATGTTCAACTGCCGCAGATAGTCGGCCATGTAGTTCAGCTGGGACTCGATCATGAGGATCATGGAGGAGTTCCCGAGCCCGGTGTTCGGGCCGATGATCGTCATCCAGTTGGGGAAGCCGGCCGCGGTCGCGCCGCGCAGCGACTTCATGCCGTCCTTCCAGGTCTCCATGAGGGTGTGCCCCTCGTCGCCGACGACCCGGTCGGCGATCGGCATGTCCGTCACGTGGAAGCCGGTGCCGAAGATGATCGCGTCGACCTCGGCCTCGGTGCCGTCCGCGGCGACGACGGTGTGGCCGCGGATCTCGCTCAGGCCGCTCGCGACGACGTCCACGTTGGACCGGGAGAGCGCCGGGTAGTACGTGTTGGAGAGGAGGATCCGCTTGCAGCCGATGCGGTACGTCGGCGTCAGCTTGTCCCGCAGGACCGGGTCCTTGATCGCCCGGTACATGTTCCGCTTGGCGAGCTGCTCGACGATGCCGAGCTCGTCGGGACGCTTGGTGAACGCCTGGACCTGCAACTCCCTGATGCCCCACAGGAGTCCGCGCCGGGCCTGCGTGGTGAACGGCAGCTGCTTGTGCAGCCAGCGCTCGGCGCCGGTGATGGCGCGGTCGGCGCGCGGCAGGACCCACGGGGGCGTGCGCTGGAAGAGGGTGAGCCTGCCGACCCGCTTCTGGATCTCGGGCACGATCTGGATGGCGGAGGCCCCGGTGCCGACCATCGCGACGCGCTTGCCGCGCAGGTCGTAGTCGTGGTCCCAGCGCGCGGAGTGGAAGACCTTGCCGGGGAAGGTGCCGATGCCGGGGATGTCCGGGGTCTTGGGGTCGGAGAGCGGTCCGGTGGCGGAGACGACGACGTCGGCGGTGAGGCTGCCGTTGCTCGTCTCGATCTCCCAGCGCAGCTCGTCCGCGTCCCAACGCATCATCATCACCTCGGTGTTGAGGCGGATGTGCGGGCGCAGCCGGAAGGTGTCGGCGACGCCTTCCAGGTAGTCCCAGATGTGTTCCTGGCCGGAGAAGGTGCGCGGCCAGTCGGGGTTGGGCGCGAAGGAGAACGAGTACAGGTGGGAGGGCACGTCGCAGGCGCAGCCCGGGTAGCTGTTGTCCCGCCAGGTGCCGCCGACCGCGCCGGCCCTTTCCAGGACGACGAAGTCGGTGATGCCCTCGCGGCGCAGCCGCACGGCGGCACCGAGGCCGCCGAAGCCGGATCCGATCACCGCCACCCGTACGTGCTCGTGCTCTGTCATTCCGCCGCCTCCCGGAAGTACTGAACCCTGCCAGTAGTCACTGGCACAATGGGGAGAGTAAGCCAGTCCCGTACTCATGGGTAGGGGTCATGCGGGGGAAAGTTACCGACGGTACCCCGGACCGCGGGACCGCCCGGAGAGCCTTCGGGCAGCTCACGCCTGTCATAGGCTTCCCGTGTGGCAGACGAACGAGAAGGCGGACACGGGAGCACACCGGACGGCGACGTACGCGAGTACCGCATGGAGGAGCTGGCCAAGGAAGCCGGTATCACCGTGCGCACCGTGCGCTTCTACCGCGAGCGCGGACTGATACCGCCGCCCCGCCGCGAGGGCCGCATCGCCTGGTACGACGAGCACCACCTGGCCAGGCTCCGCACCATCGCCGCACTCCTGGAGCGCGGCCACACCCTGAACGGCATCGCCGAGCTCGCCGACGCCTTCGAGAAGGGCCGCGACGTCGGCGAACTCCTCGGCTTCGGCGAGTCGACCGAGGAGCAGCCGGTCCGCCTCACCCCCGAGGACCTCGCCGACCACTTCGCGGGCGAGGTCACCCCGGAGAATCTCGCGGCCGCCCTGGACCTCGGCTATCTCGGCACGGACGGCGACGAGATCGTGCACATCAGCCGCCGCCTCCTTGAGGCCTCATCCACCCTCGTACGCAAGGGAGTTCCGCTGGCCGCGGTCCTCGAGGCGGGCCAGCGGGTGCGCGAACACGCGGACGCGCTCGCCGAGTTGTTCATCACGGTCATGCGCACGCACACCCCCGACACCGCGGAGGTCGACATCGAGCAGCTCCGCCCGGTCGCCAAGAGCGTGGTGGAGGCGGAACTCTCGATGGCCCTCGACCGGCGCCTCAAACAGCCCTGACCGGGGGCGCGCCGGGCGGGTCCCTCAGCCAGGCAACCACCAACGCGCCTTGTAGATACCGCCGTTGACCAGCTTGTAGCCACTGGTGGGCCGGTGGACGCTCACCGTCGTCGTCCACCAGGTCTCGCCGAGCCCGCCCTCCGGCACCGTGCTCGCGACCTGCCCGGTGCGCGGATCGTTCCCGACGGCCTTCACCGACTTGCGGGAGATCAGCTCGTGCCCCGCGAAGTCCTGCACGAAGGTCCCGCCCCGCTTCTCGTACTGGAAGACGGCGGCGTTCGTGGTCACCCACAGCCGCCCGGGACGGCCCGCGACCGGGAAGAGGTCGTGCCCGCCGGGCGTCCGGCCCGGCGTCCCGACCGGCAGTCCGGCCGCGGAGCACCGCGTGAGCGTGGGCCGCGCGGCCGTGCCGCCCACCGCGTACGTCACCAACTCGTCGTCGCCGAGGGCCCAGAGCACCTTGCGGGCACCGTCCCAGTGCAGCCCGTGCGCGCCCTTCAGCTCCGCCTCCGCGTACCGCGTGGCGCGCGGCCCCTGCGACGCCGCGTACAGCCGCACGCGCGCACCCGTGCTGCAGGCGACGGCCACATTGCCGTCGGGCAGGATCTCGGCGCTGTGCGGATTGAAGAGATCGTCCCCGGGCCCGATCGCCGTGCCCCAGTACCGTCGGCCCGTCGGATGCTCGACGACCGCCACGAAGCCGAACGACGCCGTCGTCAGGACGTAGGTACGCCCCCGGTGCCTGCGCACCTTCGCCTCGCTCGGGTACACCCAGCTCACATCGGGACGCAGATCCGCGTACCGCCCGTCGCCGAGCGGCGAGAACTGCCACCGCACGACGGACGGATCGACGGCCGGGTCCCAGGTGCGCCGCCCCGGGTCGAGCACCAGGATGCGTCTGGTGGCCTGCTCGGTGAGCAGCACCGGCGGCGTGCCCGGGGGAATCGCGCCCCCGGCGGCACCGGACGCCCGCGCGGCGGGCAGCGCCGCGGCGGCTCCGGCCCCCGCAGCTCCCAGCAGGACGGCGCGCCTGGACGGCATGACGGTCATGAAGTCCCCCCGTACGGTCGGCAGTTGGTCATGTACGCGACCGCAATCTGCCATGCCGTACGGGCCCGGGACAGCCCTCCGCCGGACTTTGTGACCGTCCGCGCGACTCGCCCCTACAGGTCGTAGACCACCGTGACGGGCGCGTGGTCACTCCACCGCTCGGCGTGGCTCGCGGCCCGCTCGACGTACGCCTTCACCGCGCGCTCCGCGAGACCGGCCGTCGCCACGTGGTAGTCGATGCGCCAGCCCGTGTCGTTGTCGAAGGCGCGCCCGCGGTAGGACCACCACGAGTAGGGCCCCTCGACGCCCGGGTGCTGCGCCCGCACGACGTCCTCGTACTCCTCGAAGACCTCGTCCAGCCAGGCGCGCTCCTCGGGCAGGAAGCCGGAGTTCTTCTTGTTGCCCTTCCAGTTCTTGAGGTCGGCCTCCTGGTGGGCGATGTTCCAGTCGCCGCAGACGACGACGTGCCGTCCCTCGGCGGCCGCCCGCTTCTTGAGGTCCTTCAGGTACACGAGGAACTCCGCCATGAAGCGGATCTTCTCGTCCTGCCGCTCGGTGCCGACCTCACCGGAGGGCAGGTACAGGCTGGCCACGGTGACACCCGGCAGATCGGCCTCCACATACCGCCCACTGCCGTCGAACTCCTCCGACCCGAAGCCGACCTGCACGCGCTCCGGCGCACGGCGCGTGTACAGGGAGACCCCCGCGCGCCCCTTCGCGGCGGCCGGCGCGTGCACGACGTGCCAGCCCTCGGGGTCGCGCACCTCGTCCGGCAGCTGCTTCTCCTCGGCGCGCACCTCCTGCAGGCACAGCACGTCGGCCGAGGTCCCGGCGAGCCACTCCACGAAGCCCTTCTTGGCGGCCGCGCGCAGCCCGTTCACATTCACGGAAGTCACAGTGAGCATCCCGGCACGATACCGGCACACTGGACTGCGCAGCCCACATCCATTCGCATAGAAGTACGATATCCCGCATGACTATCCATGACCGTCCCGTCGCCGCACCCCCCGCCATCCACCTGCGCACGGTCACCTTCGCGCACCCGGACGCCCTCGCCCTGAACGACCGCGTCCAGCTCGAATATGCGGAGCGGTACGGCGACGAGGGCGATGTCACGCCGCTCGACGCCGCCATGTTCGAGCCCCCGCGGGGCCTGTACCTCATCGCGTACGACGAGCACGGAACCGCCCTCGCCACCGGCGGCTGGCGCTCCCAGGACGAGAACGAGGAGGGCTACGCGGACGGCGACGCGGAACTGAAGCGCATGTACGTCACCCCCGAAGCCCGCGGCCTCGGCCTCGCCCGCCGCATACTCGCCGCGCTGGAGGACGACGCGAGAGCGGCGGGCCGCCACCGCATGGTCCTGGAAACCGGCACGAAGCAGCCCGAGGCAGTGGCCCTCTACCTCTCCAGCGGCTACACCCCCACCGCCCAGAAGTTCGGCCACTACCGCTTCGACGACTTGAGCCTCTGCTACGTGAAGGCTTTGTAGCCCCGAAAGGGACGCGGGGCTCTGACATGTGCGGCTTCGCCACGTGGGGCGCCCAGCCACAAGGCACGCGCAGCGGACAACGAAACGGGCCGAGGCCTCAACGCACCGCCGACCGCAGGTCCAACTCAGCCACGGCCCCGCCCCCTTCCCCATTGCTCAAGCGCAGCCGCACACCCAACACCTTCGCCTGCCCCTGCGCAATGGTCAGCCCGAGCCCGAGCCCCACCCCCTGCCGCCCGCTCCGGAACCGCTGCGGCCCGCCCGAAAGCAGCCCCGGCGGAAAACCGCCCCCGGAGTCCCGCACCCGCACCATCCCGCCGTCGACCTCCACGGTCACCGGCGGCGCCCCGTGCCGCAGCGCGTTGCTCACGAGATTGGCCAGGACCCGCTCCACCCGCCGCGGATCCGTCTCGACCCGTACGTCCCGCAGGACCTCGACCGTCACACCGGCCGCCCCCGCGGCCCCCGCCGCGGCCGACCTCCGTACCAGCGCGCCCAGTTCGCACATCTCCGCGGACACCTGCTCGGCGGCCCCGTCGAGGCGGGCCACCTCGATGACGTCGTCGACCAGCTCCCGCAGCCGCCCCGCCGACTCCCGCACCAGCTCGGAGGGGCGCCCCGGCGGCAGCAGCCCGGCCGCCGTCACCATGCCCGCCACCGGCGTCCGCAGCTCGTGCGCGATGTTCGCCGTGACCTCACGCTCGGCCTGCAGCCGTGCGGCGAGCGCGTCCGCCATGGTGTTCACGGCGCTCGCCAGCTGGGTGATCTCGTCCTTGCCGTGCAGCGGGAGGCGCGCCGTCAGATCCCCGTCGGCGATGCGCCGCGCGGCCCCCGCCTTCGCGGTGAGCCGCCGCCCGAGCCGGGTGGCGACGAGCAGCCCGGCCACGCACGCGAGCGCGGTCCCGATGCCGCCCGAGATCCACAGCACCCGGTCCAGGTCGTGCAGGGCCTCCGACTCCCTTTCATAGGGCCGCTTGAGCGCGATGACTTCCTTGCCGTACTTGCTCGCCGCCCACATCTGCGGCACCCGGCCGCTCCGGTCCAGATAGACGCCCCAGCGCCCGTCCCGCACGGCCGCGGCGAGCGGCTTCGGCAGATCGGGCGGGTCGATCAGCGTCCGGTCGCCGTCGACGCCCGCCGCGTGGTCCTGCACCGCGGTCTGCAGCCGGTCCCCGATCTGCCCGCGCGCGCTCGCGAACTGGGCGTCCACGGTGCGGTGATGCACGAGGAGCCCCATCACGACGGACACCACGGCCGCGGTGCCCGCGATGGCGATACCGATCTTGGTACGCAGTCCCATGCCGCCTCAGAACTCCGGAACGGACAGCCGGATGCCCTGGAACTGCACGTTCACCGCCTCCGCGGGCAACTCCTCCGGTCTCTTCGGCTCGACGGTCGCCCTCCGGTAGTACGCCACCCGCTCCTGCCGCTCGAGCCCGCTGAGCGTCAGCGTCGCCTCGTACGGCTTCTTGGCGCAGCCCGGCAGGCACCACTGGCCGCTCAGCTTCCCGCTCGCCCGCGCGGTCGGCCCGCCCCAGTCCCGCCACTTCAGCCCGGACACGGTGACGAACTCGGTGAGCCCCACGACCGTCGGCCGCTGCAGCGGCTGCCCCATCGCGTCGGCCACATAGACGGGCCCCGTCACCTTCGACGGCCGCAGCGCGGGCCCCTCCACCTTCAGCCCATCGGGCCCGCCGCACCCACCGACCAGCACGGCGGCGAGCGCGGGTCCGCAGACGGCTGCGGTGGTCTTCAGCGGGGACAACATGGATCAAATGTATCGAGACCCGCATAAAGGACACTTCGAGCGAGTACACGGCCGAACCCACGGCCAACGGCCGACACCGCGCCCAACGCAAAGATCCCGCCCGGTTCGATGAACCGGACGGGATCTTCATGTGCAGTGGACCTGTGGGGATTTGAACCCCAGACCCCCTCGATGCGAACGAGGTGCGCTACCAGACTGCGCCACAGGCCCTTGCAACGAGTGAAACTCTAGCATCCCGATCGGGGTGCTCGGAAATCCGCTCCTTGCTGGTCAGCCGGGGGGATCTCACGACGCCTCACTCGTTGGCCGCGCGCGGCCGGTCGCCGTCCTCGTACTGATCGAAGAGCGGCGTGCGCCCGCGCTCGCGGGCCCGGCGCGCGGACGCCGCCCGGCGGGCGTCGCTGCGCCCTCCGCCGTCGTCGGCCCCCTCGGCCCCTTCGGCGTCGGCTTCGGCACCCCTGCTCCCCGCGGAGCCGTCGCGCTGCTGCTTCTCGTACTGCTCCGCCGCCGCGTCCGCCGCCGGCTCCGCGGTGCTCGACCGGGCCGAGCTCCAGGCGTCGGGCGCACCGAGGTCGACGCTGCCGGTGGCGCGCGGGGCGACCGGCGCGGTCACATACGTCGGCAGCGGCACCGGCACCGGGTCCCAGCTGTCGCCGCGCCCTGGACCGCGCTGGCGCTCGCGCTGCTGGTCGACCCACTCCGCGTGGTCGGTCTGCTCCACCAGCGCCCTGCGGTCGGCGGCGAGGGCGGCGAGCCCGGTCTCCGTCTCCGGGGCCGGTCCCTCCTCCGTCTCGTCGGCGGCCTGCTCGGCGCCCGCGGGGCGGCGGCGCGGCTGCCGCTCACGCAGCCGCTGCGCCGCGGCCTCGGCCCTGCGCCGGTCCATCGTGTAGACGAACCGCCGCCGCTCCTGGCCGCGCAGATAGACGATGTACGCGCTCAGCAGTACGGCGGGCACCGCGGGCGCCCACAGGAACGCGAGCCCGCCGACCGCGGCGACGACCGCGCCGACCGTGAAGGCGATGAAGAGCAGCACCGTGGTGCGCCGGCGCCGCGCGAGGACCTTCGAGCGCCTGGCGCGTGCGGCGGCCTCCGCGGACGCGGCGCGCTGCGCGCGCGACACCTTGGGCCGCGGGGCGGGTTCCTGCCCGGCTTCCGGTTCGCGCTCCCGTTCGTGCTCCCGTTCGTGCTCGGCTTCGGGTCCGGGTGCTGGGCGCGCCTTCTGACGGACCGGAGGCTCCGCCCGCTCCGCCCGGGACTCCCGCTCCGCCTGGCCGCCCGGAGGCGCGACAAAGGCCCGGACGTCCACCGAATCGGTGGCGTCGTCCGGGTCGCCGCGCCGCTCCCCCTCCTCGGGCGAGCGCGCTTGCAGGTCCTTGGCGTATCGGCGCTCCATGCCCGCGCGTCCGGACAGCAACCGGATGGCGGTGCTGAAGCGTTCCGTCGGACGGGCTTCGTTCAGCTCGTCCTGCCTACGGAGCCACATCGGCACCAAGTAGGCGGCCCAGGCCCCGACGATGACTGCGTAGATGAGGCCGCTGCTGCTCACGCTCACACGGTAGAGGGGTTCCGCCTGGGCCATCTGCCAATTGGGCCGGTGTGTCGCACGATCTGGCTGATATCTCGAACTTTTTTTGTGACTGATGCGATCAACAGGCCGCCGTCACCGTGAAATTAATGCCTGAGACAAGCCTCATACGAGCCTCAGACGGTCGATCGCCGATCAATTTCGAACACTTATTTCATTTACGCGGGTCCCGAACCGAACTACGCCGTGTTCCGAGGTCGCGCCTGGTGCCAGCGGCACAACAACCCTTCCGGTACCTCTTCGGCCGTGAGCGCGAAGACGAGATGATCCCGCCACGCTCCGTCGATGTGCAGATACCGCGGGCGGAGCCCCTCCTCGCGGAATCCGAGTTTCTCCACGACCCGGCGGCTCGGCGCGTTCTCCGGGCGAATACAGACCTCGATGCGGTGCAGCCCGACCGACCTGAAGCAGTGGTCGACGGCGAGCGCCACGGCGGTCGGCATCACTCCGCGGCCCGCGACGGACTCGTCGACCCAGTAGCCGACGTGCCCCGAGCACATCGAGCCCCAGGTGATCCCCGCGACCGTCAACTGCCCGACGAGACGGCCCTGGTACTCGATCACGAAGGGCAGCATCCGGCCCGCGTTGGCCTCGGCGCGCAGATGCCTGACCATCTGCCGGTAGGTGGGGCGGTGCGCGATCGGGCCGCTCGGGGTGGGCGGCGGGATCGTCGCCTCCCAGGGGCGCAGCCAGTCGCGGTTGCGCCGGTTGACCTCGCGCCAGGCCCGCTGGTCGCGCATCTTTATGGGGCGGAGGGCGATGTCGCCGTCCGTCAGCTCCACGGGCCAGGAAGGGCCGTTCAGCTCGTACCCCCCGCGGGCCTGGGATGGTCGCCGCCGCGCAACTGGTCGACGGCATGCTTCAGGAGCGGCTCCAGGACGGCGATCCCGTCGCGTACGCCTCCGGTGGAGCCCGGCAGGTTCACGATGAGCGTGCGGCCCGCGACCCCGGCGAGGCCCCGGGACAGTACGGCCGTGGGGACCTTGTCCCTGCCGTACGCGCGGATGGCCTCCGCGATGCCCGGCACTTCGTGGTCGATGACGCCGCGGGTGACGTCCGGGGTGCGGTCGGTGGGCGAGATGCCGGTGCCGCCGGTGGTGAGGATCACGTCGTAGCCCGCGGCCGCGCCCGCGCGCAGGGCCTGCTCGACCGGGTCGCCGTCGGGCACGACCTGGGGGCCGTCGACGGCGAAGCCCAGCGCGGTCAGACCCTCGACGAGGATCGGGCCGCCCTTGTCGGCGTAGACGCCTGCGGCGGCGCGGTTGGAGGCCGTGACGACCAGCGCGCTGTACGGCGCCGACAGGGCGCCGCCCGCCGACGCGTCCAGGGCCGACGGCGACACCGGCCGCGACTGCCCTGCCGTCCCCTGCCCCCCGTCCGCTGCGCCCCGGCCGCTCATGCCCCTGCTCCCTCGCGGCTCCACGTCCCCGACTTCCCGCCGGTCTTCTCCTCGACGCGTACGTCCGTGATGACGGCGCCCTTGTCGACGGCCTTCACCATGTCGATCACGGTGAGGGCGGCGACGCTCACCGCGGTGAGGGCCTCCATCTCGACGCCCGTACGGTCCGTCGTCTTCACCGTGGCGAGGATCTCGACGGCGTCGTCCGCCACGGAGAGGTCGAGCTTCACTCCGGCGACGGCCAGCGGGTGGCAGAGCGGGATCAGGTCCGGGGTGCGCTTGGCGCCCATGATGCCCGCGATCCGCGCGGTCGCGAGGGCATCGCCCTTGGGGAGAGCCTCTTCTGGTGATTCCCCGCGCAGCAGCTCGATCACGCGCGGCGAGACCAGCACGCGGCCGCTGGCGCGCGCGGTCCGCGCGGTCACGTCCTTCTCGGACACATCGACCATGCGGGCGGCGCCCGCCTCGTCGATGTGCGTCAGTCGCTGCTGCTCAGGGGCTCCGGGGGTGTCCCCCCGGGAAATCGCGGTCATGTGCTCTGGCGCTCCCGGTCCGGGCCCCGCGCGGTGCGGCGCGCGGGCCTGTTGTGCGCGACACGGTACCGCGCGGGTGGCCTTCTCAGCCGAGCAGGACCACCTCGACGTCCGCGCCGGGATCCACCGACGTGGTGTCCTCGGGGACGACGATCAGCGCGTCCGCGTGCGCGAGCGCGGCGATCAGATGCGAACCGGAACCGCCCACGGGCGTCACCCGGCCCGCCTCGGCGTCGTACCGCCCACGGAGGAACTGGCGGCGTCCCGCGGGCGAGTTGAGCGCCTTGTCGGACACCAGCTCCGCGCGCGCGGTGGCCCTGTGCACCTCCGGGAGGCCCATCAGGGCGCGGATCGCGGGCCGCACGAAGATCTCGAAGGAGACGTACGACGACACGGGGTTGCCCGGCAGCGCGAGCAGCGGGGTGTGGTCGGGGCCGATCGAGCCGAAGCCCTGCGGCTTGCCCGGCTGCATGGCGAGCTTGCGGAACTCCACGCCGCTGCCCGCCCCGATGCCCTCCTCGTCGTCCGGGTCGCCGATGGCGGACAGGGCCTCCTTGACGACGTCGTACGCACCGACGCTCACGCCGCCCGTGGTGACGATGAGGTCGGCGCGGATCAGCTGGTCCTCGATGGTGGAGCGCAGCGTCTCCGCGTCGTCGGCCACCGCGCCCACGCGGTAGGCGATGGCTCCGGCGTCGCGGGCGGCCGCGGTGAGGGCGAAGCTGTTGGAGTCGTAGATCTGGCCGTCCGCCAACTCCTCGCCGGGCTGGACCAGTTCGCTGCCGGTGGACATGACGACCACGCGCGGGCGCGGGCGCACCTTCACCGTGCCGCGGCCGATCGCGGCGAGCAGGGCGATCTGCGGCGGGCCGAGCACCGTGCCCGCGGTCAGGGCGCGGTCGCCGGCCTGGACGTCGCTGCCCCGCGCGCGCACATGCGCGCGTGCCTCGGCGGGGCGGTGCACGCGGACCTCTCCGGAGGCGCCTTCGGGGGCCGCGCTGTGCGCGCGCATCCCGGAGACGGGGCCCTCACCGAGGCCTCCGTCGGTCCACTCCACGGGGACGACGGCCTCGGCGCCGGGCGGCAGCGGGGCGCCGGTCATGATGCGCGCGGCCTGGCCCGCGCCGACGGTGGGCTGCGCGCCCGCGCCCGCGGCCACGTCGCCGATGACGGTCAGGACGGCGGGGAACTCCTCGCTCGCGCCCGCGACATCGGCGACGCGCACCGCGTACCCGTCCATGGAGCTGTTGTCGAAGGGCGGCAGCGAGACGGGCACCGTGACGTCCTCGACGAGTACGCAGCCCTGGGCGTCGAGGAGTTGGAGCTCGATGGGCTCCAGCGGGCGGACCGTGCCGAGGATGTCGTCCACGTGCTCGTCCACCGACCAGAGGTGGTTCTGACCGGCGGCCGGTGTCGTCGTGCTGCTGCTCAAAGTGCTACATCTCCTCGGTGACGTAACTGCGAAGCCAGGCCTGGAAGTCCGGGCCCAGATCTTCACGTTCGCACGCGAGTCTGACAATGGCACGCAGATAGTCGCCGCGGTCACCGGTGTCATAGCGGCGGCCCTTGAAGACGACGCCGTGCACCGGTCCGCCGACCTTCTCGTCCGCGGCGAGCTGCTGGAGCGCGTCGGTGAGCTGGATCTCGCCGCCGCGGCCCGGCTCGGTCTTGCGCAGCACATCGAAGACGCTCGGGTCGAGGACGTAGCGACCGATGATCGCGTAGTTCGACGGGGCGTCCGCGGTGTCCGGCTTCTCGACCAGGTCGGTGATCTTGACGACGTCGTCGCCGTCCTCGGTGGCCTCGACGGCCGCGCAGCCGTACATGTGGATCTGCTCCGGAGCGACCTCCATGAGCGCGATGACGCTGCCGCCGTGCCGCTCCTGGATCTCGACCATGCGGGCGAGCAGGGGGTCGCGCGGGTCGATGAGGTCGTCGCCGAGGAGGACCGCGAACGGCTCGTGGCCCACGTGCGGAGCGGCGCACAGGACGGCGTGACCGAGTCCCTTGGGGTCGCCCTGGCGTACGTAGTGCATGGTCGCGAGGTCGCTGGATTCCTGGACCTTCGCGAGGCGGGCCTCGTCGCCCTTCTTCAGGAGGGCGGACTCCAGTTCGTAGTTGCGGTCGAAGTGGTCCTCCAGGGGGCGCTTGTTGCGGCCCGTGATCATGAGGACATCATCGAGACCGGCGGACACGGCCTCCTCGACCACGTACTGGATCGCCGGCTTGTCGACGACCGGCAGCATCTCCTTGGGGGTCGCCTTGGTCGCCGGCAGGAAGCGCGTGCCGAGGCCGGCGGCGGGGATGACCGCCTTGGTGATCCTGGGGGTGGGGGGGTGAGACTCAGTCATGGCGACCACCATATCCGGTACGTATGTGCGGAATCTGTGGGTCCAGATAATTGGGTGTGATATGCGCATACGCGGAAGGATTTGTGATTACCGATGAGCGGAACCGGCCCCGACGGCCAGCCAACCAAGCGCATGTTGCGGCGAGACTTCCTCGCGGTGAGGAACCGGTTGACTGCGGATGACGCGGAAAAGGCCGCGGCGGTTCTCGCCGAGCGCGCCCTGGAACTGCCCGAGCTGGCCGCGGCACGCACGGTCGCGGCCTATGTCTCCGTGGGCGGCGAGCCCGGCACGCGCGCCCTCCTCGACGCCCTCCACGCGCGCGGGACACGGGTCCTGCTGCCGGTACTGCTCGCCGACAACGACCTGGACTGGGGCGCGTACGACGGGGCGGGCTCGCTCGTCCGCGTGCAACACCAGGGAAAGATCGAGCTGTTGGAGCCCTCCGGAACGCGGCTCGGTCCCGACGCCGTGCTGGAGGCGGACGCCGTGCTGCTGCCCGGGCTCGCCGTGGACGAGCGCGGGATGCGGCTCGGGCGGGGCGGCGGATCGTACGACCGCGTCCTGGCCCGTCTGGAGCGCGCGGGTGCCGACCCCGCTCTTGTGGTGCTCCTGTACGACGCCGAAGTGGTTGCGCACGTCCCCGGTGAGGCGCATGACCGTCCCGTGCACGCCGTGGTGACGCCGTCGGGAGCGCGCCGCTTCCGCTGAGCGTCACCCACGCCGAAAAGGGCCCTTCACGCGTGCGTGGAGGGCCCTTTCAGGTGGTGCCGTGCGCGGTCAGGGGCGCAGCACCAGCGTGTCGCTCGTACTGCCGTCGACCGCCTTCTTGGAGTAGGCCCACGGCAGGAGTTCGCCCTTGGCCCACTTGTCGGTCTGGTCGGTGTAGTGCGCGTTGTACGCGTGCCCCGATGCGCCGGTGAGGTTGATCCACTTGGACTTGTCGAGGTCCTTGAGGTTCACGACCATGCGCATCGACGGCACCCAGACCACGCCGTAGCCGCCCGCCGCGTTCCAGCCGGTGGCGTTGACCGCGGCCTCGCCGCCGCCGAGGTTCCAGGGGCCGCGGTTGAGCACGAACTGCAGCCAGCCGGGGCCTTCGGTGCCCAGCGTCTGGTTCTTCAGCGTGAGGCGGTGCAGACGGCCCCAGCTCCAGGTGTCGACGTCCTTGCCGAGCTTGGCCGTCAGGTCCCAGCGCGCGTCCTCCATGGCCCGCTTGAACAGCTGGTCGCGGGTCTTGGTCTCCTCGTCGGTACGGGTCCCCGGCGACTTCCACCAGTCGTTGGTCTCGTCATCGATGATCTTGCGGACCACTTCGTAGTAGCGGTCGCCGCCGTCGGGCTGGGCCGAGTCCGCGTCGCGCTCGCCGCACTCGCGCACCTTCTTGCCCTCGTCGGCGGGTCCGGTGTTGCCGGCCGGTTCGACGTTCAGGCACTGGCCCTTGACGCGCAGCTCCTTGGGGAGCTTGTTGCCGAAGGCGAGCTTGAGGATGCTGCGCCAGACCGAGTTGAAGTACGCGGCGGCCGCCGAGTCGGCGTCCTGGGTGTAGTCCCAGCCCTCAAGGAGCTTCTGGGCCTCACGGACGTACTTGTCCTTGATGTCGATCTTGAGCAGCTTGGGCACGAGCAGCTTGGCGATCTCGCTGCTGTTGTCCATCTGCATGAGGCGCATGTCCTCGGTCGAGATCTTGCCGCCGTTCTTGATCTTCGACTGGATGAGGTCGTCGATCCGCTGGCTGCGCGCTCCGTAGCCCCAGTCCGCGGTGAGCTGGTAGGGGTACTTGTCCTTGTCGATCACGGCCTGGTTGGCGGTGACGATGTAGCCGCGCTTCGGGTCGTACTCGTAGGGCAGCGCGTCCTGCGGGATGTAGCCGGTCCAGCGGTACTCGGGGTCCCAGCCCGGGGCCGGGAGCGAGCCGTCGCCCTTGCCGCGGACCGGGATCTTGCCGGGCGCCTGGTAGCCGATGTGGCCTTCGCGGTCGGCGTAGATCAGGTTCTGGGACGGCACTTCAAAAGAAGCGGCCGCCTTGCGGAACTCCGTGAAGTCCTTCGCCTTGTTGAGCTCGAAGACGGCGTCCATGGACTTGCCCGGGGTCAGCGCGGTCCAGCGCAGCGCGACTCCGTAGCCGTCGCCGCGGTCCGGGGCCGCAGTGTCGACACCGGCCTTCTTGCCGACCTTGACCAGTTCGTCGTCGCGGTCGGAGATCAGCGGGCCGTTGTTGGTCTCCCGGACCGTGATCTTCTTTTCCTTGCCGCCCGCGACCTTGATGACCTCTTCGCGCGTCTTGAAGGGCAGCACCTTCTCGTCGTACTGGTAGCCGTCCCCGGTGAACTTCTCCAGGTACAGGTCGGTGACGTCGGCGCCGAGGTTCGTCATGCCCCAGGCGATCTGGTCGTTGTGGCCGATGACCACGCCCGGCATGCCGGAGAAGGTGTAGCCCGAGACGTCGTACTGGCACTTCGAAGAGACCGAGCGGCAGTGCAGGCCCATCTGGTACCAGACGGAGGGCAGCTGCGGCGCGAGGTGCGGGTCGTTGGCCAGGAGCGGCTTGCCGGTGATGGTGTGCTCGCCCGAGACCACCCACGAGTTCGAGCCGATGCCGTTGCCGTTCGGGCCGAGGATCGCGGGCACGTCGTCCAGGACGTCCGAGAGCCCCGAGAGCTGGGACTGCATCCCGGCGGGTGCCTGAGTGCCGCCCGCAAGGCCCGTGCCCGCCGTGCCGCCGGTCCCCGTCTGGGTGCTGGTGCCCTTGGCGTCGTACTCCTTGGTGACGCTGTTGTAGGCGCCCTCCTGGACGATGGGCTTGTTCCGCTTGAACGGGTACTTCGGGTACAGGTCCTTGATCTGCTCCGGGCCGAGGCGGCTCGTCATCAAGGAGCGGTCGATCTCGTCCTGCATGTTGCCGCGCAGGTCCCAGGCCATCGCCTTGAGCCAGGCCACGGAGTCGACGGGCGTCCACTCCTGGGGCGCGTAGTCGTTCTCGAAGCCGAGCGCCGCGTACTCGACGGAGATGTCCTTGCCGTCCTTGCCTTCAAGGTAGGCGTTGACTCCCTTGGCGTACGCCTGGAGGTACTTCTTCGTCTCCGGGGAGAGCTTGGAGTCGTACTCCTTCTTCGCCACCCGGTGCCAGCCGAGCGTGCGCAGGAATTCATCGTTCTTGACCTGGCTCTTGCCGAACATCTCGGAGAGCCGCCCGGAGGTCATATGACGGCGTACGTCCATCTCCCAGAAGCGGTCCTGCGCCTGGACGTACCCCTGGGCCATGAAGAGGTCGGCGTCGGACTCGGCGTAGATCTGCGGGATGCCGTTGCCGTCGCGCTTCACGTCGACCGGCCCGGAGAGGCCGTCGAGCTTGATCGTTCCCTTGGTCTGGGGGAAGGAGGCGCGCACGGTGCTGATGCTCCAGTACGCGCCGAAGCCGATGCCTCCGACGATGGCCAGGACCAGGACGATCACGATGAGTCGGGCTCGGCGCCCCTTCTTCTTGCCGGACTTATGACCGGAAGAGGCGGTGGTGTTGGAGGGCATCGCTGTCCTTGCTGTCCTTACGCGAGCGGCAGGGCGGGCTGTGCTGTCGACTGGGCGGCTCTGGGAGCGCTGGAGCAACCATAGGCGCAGGGCGTTGCGGCTCCGGACGCGGAGTCAGGAACGGACTGCCGACAACGGGCCACCGAGTCCGGAACCTACATCCCCGGAGATCGGATGAGTGTTCGACGACGTCAAGGAGGCGTTAACAATTAGGTAAGGTAACGAAGTACCTGGCTCGCAAGAAGTCCTTGTGCGCGCACGGCGGAAGGAACGGCCCCTGACTGTCCACCACCTCAACCAGCTCCTGCTCGTCTGCTCGCTCGTTCTGCTCGTCGCGGTGGCGGCGGTCCGCATCTCGTCGCGCAGCGGGCTCCCCAGCCTGCTGCTCTACCTCGGCATCGGCGTCGCGATAGGCCAGGACGGCATCGGCAACGTCACCTTCAACAACGCCGAGCTGACGCAGGTCATCGGCTATGCCGCCCTGGTCGTGATCCTCGCCGAGGGCGGCCTCGGGACGAAATGGAAAGAGATCAAGCCCGCGCTGCCCGCGGCGGCCGCGCTGTCGATCGTCGGCGTCGCCATCAGCGTCGGCGTCACGGCGGCGGGGGCCCACTACCTCGTCGGCCTCGAGTGGCGGCAGGCCCTGATCATCGGCGCGGTGGTGTCCTCCACGGACGCGGCGGCGGTCTTCTCCGTGCTGCGGAAGGTGCCGCTCCCCTCACGGGTGACGGGTGTTCTCGAAGCGGAGTCGGGGTTCAACGACGCCCCTGTGGTGATCCTCGTCGTGGCCTTCTCCACGGCGGGCCCGGTGGACGACTGGTACGTACTGATCGGCAAGATCGCCCTGGAGCTGGCGATCGGCGCCGCGATCGGCCTCGCGGTCGGCTGGCTCGGCGCCTACGGCCTGCGGCACGTGGCCCTGCCCGCCTCCGGCCTCTACCCCATCGCCGTCATGGCCATCGCGGTCGCGGCGTACGCGGCCGGCGCCATGGCCCACGGCAGCGGCTTCCTCGCCGTCTACCTGGCCTCGATGGTCCTCGGCAACGCCAAGCTGCCGCACTGGCCGGCCACCCGCGGCTTCGCCGAAGGACTCGGCTGGATCGCCCAGATCGGCATGTTCGTACTGCTCGGCCTGCTCGTCACCCCGCACGACCTGCTCGACGACACCTGGCCCGCGATCATCATCGGCCTGGTCCTGACGATGGTGGCGCGCCCCCTGGAGGTCGTGCTCAGCCTGCTTCCGTTCCGCATGCCCTGGCAGGAGAAGGCGCTGCTCTCCTGGGCGGGCCTGCGCGGCGCCGTGCCCATCATCCTGGCGACCATCCCGATGGTGGGCGGCGTCGAGGACAGCCAGCGGATCTTCAACATCGTCTTCGTCCTGGTCGTCGTCTACACCCTCATCCAAGGCCCCACGCTGCCGTGGCTGGCCAGGAAGCTGCGGCTCGGCGACTCCGCGGAGGCCGCCGACCTCGGCATCGAATCGGCGCCCCTGGAGCGGCTGCGCGGGCATCTGCTCTCGGTGGGGATCCCCAAGGGCTCGCGGATGCACGGTGTCGAGGTCAGCGAGCTGCGGCTGCCCATGGGGGCCGCGGTCACGCTCGTCGTACGCGATGGAGAATCGTTCGTTCCGCTGCCCTCCACGGTGCTGCGCCGCGGCGACGAGCTCCTCGTGGTGGCCACCGACCCGGTGCGGGACGCCGCCGAGAAGCGGCTGCGCGCCGTCGGCCACGGCGGAAAGCTCGCCGGATGGCTGGGAAGCAACGGAGAAAAGCACCAATCGTAGGTGTCAGGGGTCTCATCGGCTGCAATCACAGGGGCAGATGAGACCATCCCCTGTACGATGAAGGCACCTGATCGAACCAACTCTGCCTGAAGCAGAGCTGGCGCGACCGTATGGCGGCCGTGGCAATCCCCGCAGTGGAGCCCGGCATCTACCGCAGTTCCGCGCAAGAGGACAGCTCTCGGCGCCGCCGCCCTGAAAAGGGGGCCGCGCTACCAGGCGGCAGAAAGGCACGGGCCGTGGCATCCACGGTCACCGAATCCCGCCCGGGCTACGGACAGCTCCTGCGCACCCCTCGCGCCTGGACGTTCCTGCTTCCCGGCTTCGCTGCCCGCCAGCCGTTCGCGATGCTCACCATCTCGATCGTGCTCCTCGTGCAGCACACCACCGGCTCCTACGGCGCCGCGGGCGCCGTCTCCGCCGTCACCGGCGTCTCCATGGCGATGTTCGCGCCGTTCAGCGGCAAGCTCGCCGACCGGTTCGGGCAGCGCGCCGTGCTGGTGCCCGGCGTGCTCGTGCACTCCGCCTCGGTGCTCACCCTGACCGTCCTCGCACTCTCCGACGCCCCCTTGTGGGCGCTTTTCGTGGCCGCCGTGCCCGCCGGTGCCTCGACGCCGCAGATCGGCCCCATGGTGCGCGCCCGGTGGGGCGTCAAGCTGCAGGACTCCCCCCTGGCCAGCACCGCGGCCGCCTTCGAGTCGGTCACCGACGAGCTGACCTTCGTCCTCGGCCCGCTCTTCGCGACCGCGCTGTGCACCACCATCGACCCGGCCGCCGGACTGCTCACGGAGGCCGGACTCACGCTCGTGGGCGGCCTCCTGTTCGCCGCGCAGAAGAGCACCCAGCCCAAGCCCTCCTCGCACGACGCGGAGCACGCACGCGTGGAGCACGTCTCCGCCCTGCGCATCCCCGGTGTGCGGGTCCTGATCGTGACGTTCCTCGGCATCGGCGCCGTCTTCGGCGGCATGCAGGTCTCGCTGGCCGCCTTCACCGAGTCGATCGGCGAGCCCGGCCTGAACGGTGTCCTCTACGGCACGTTCGCGGCGGGCAACATGCTCTCCGGCATCGCCTGCGGCGCCATCGCCTGGAAGGTCTCCCCGCAGCGGCGCCTCCTCGTCGGCTACGCGGCGCTGACCCTGATGGCCTCCGGCCTGTGGGCCGCGCACTCCGTGCCGCTCCTCGCGGGCCTCGGCCTGCTCGTCGGCGTCTGCATCGCTCCCGCGCTGATCAGCGGCTACACCCTGGTCGACAAGCTGGTCCCGCCGACCGGCCGCACGGAGGCCTTCACCTGGCTCACCGGCGCGGTCGCGCTCGGCCAGGCGGCGGCCGTCACGGTCGCCGGACAGCTGGAGGACCGCTTCTGGGACGGCGCCGGATTCCTGGTCCCCCTGGGAGGCACGGCACTGGCCCTCGTGGTGCTGCTCGCCCTGCGTTCACGGCTCGTGCCGAAGGCGCCCGGGCGGACGGTGGCGCGTGGCGTGGGTCACCGCACGCCGGTCACGGTGGACTGATCTCGCGGAATACGTCACTATGGACCGTCGTTAGCACTCATCGAGTGAGAGTGCCAGGAGGAAGCAAGTGCCGACGTACCAGTACCAGTGCACCGAGTGCGGCGAGGGCCTCGAGGCCGTGCAGAAGTTCACGGACGACGCCCTGACCGAGTGCCCGAGCTGCAACGGACGCCTCAAGAAGGTGTTCTCGGCTGTCGGCATCGTCTTCAAGGGGTCCGGCTTCTACCGCAACGACAGCCGCGGCTCGTCGTCGAGCAGCACGCCGGCCGCGTCGAAGTCCTCGTCGGACACGAAGTCCTCTTCGTCGTCCTCGGCTTCTTCGTCCTCCTCGACGTCCTCCTCCTCGGACTCGAAGTCGTCCGGCTCCTCGTCGACGTCGTCGAGCTCGGCCGCGTAGCACTTCATCCGGAGCCCTCCGGGCACATCCTTCCCAGGACCTCGCCGTTCCCGACGGCGGGGTCCTCGGCGTTCTGCGGTGTTTTCCGGGGTTTCCGGCCCGGATACTGTGCGGTTCATGGTGAACACGGCGAACGCGACGCGGGCCGAGATCGGCGTGATCGGCGGCTCCGGCTTCTACTCCTTCCTCGACCATGTGACCGAAGTGCAGGTCGACACCCCCTATGGAGCGCCCAGCGACTCCCTCTTCCTCGGTGAGGTCGCGGGACGCCAGGTCGCCTTCCTCCCCCGGCACGGCCGGGGCCACCACCTGCCGCCGCACCGCATCAACTACCGCGCCAACCTCTGGGCGCTGCGCTCCGTCGGCGTACGGCAGGTGCTCGGACCGTGCGCGGTCGGCGGGCTGCGCGGCGAGTACGGGCCGGGGACGCTCCTGGTGCCCGACCAGCTGGTGGACCGCACGAAAACACGGGCACAGACATACTTCGACGGGATCCCGCTGCCCGACGGCGACGTGCCCAACGTCGTGCATGTGTCGCTCGCCGATCCGTACTGCCCCGCGGGACGGAGCGCCGCGCTGAAGGCGGCACGGGGCCGTGACTGGGAGCCGGTGGACGGCGGGACGCTCGTGGTCGTCGAGGGACCGCGCTTCTCGACCCGTGCGGAATCGCTCTGGCACGCGGCACAGGGCTGGTCGGTGGTGGGCATGACCGGGCATCCCGAGGCGGTGCTCGCCCGCGAACTGGAGCTCTGCTACACGTCGTTGACCCTGGTCACGGACCTGGACGCGGGCGCGGAGACCGGCGAGGGCGTCTCGCACGACGAGGTCCTGCAGGTGTTCGCGGCCAATGTGGACCGGCTGCGGGGCGTGCTCTTCGACGCGATAGCGGGGCTGCCTGCGGACGGGGAGCGTGAGTGCTTGTGCGCGGGGGCGCTGGGTGGGATGGATCCGGGGATCCGGCTGCCGTGAGGGGATTCCTGGGCCGCCGCCAGTCGGGGGCTGAGGTGGCGGAGGTGGCTGCGGTGGCTGCGGTGGCTGCGGTGGCTGCGGTGGTGGAACTCCCCCTTCGAGTGAGGGAGTTGTCCACAACCGGCCGGTAGTCCACGGGGCCCAGCGGGAATCGGCGCGGGCCTGCATCGTGAGAGCGGAAGCCCAGCTCTTCGCATCGCAGGCGGTGGTTGTCGTGTCCCAGGTCCCTTCTCAGACGCACGTCCCTTCTCAGACGCACGCCCCTTCTCAGACCCAACCGGCAGAGAGCTGCCCGGTGCCGCACTTCGCCCCCGTGCGGGTGCGCGGCGGGCATCCGCGGCTGCGCCGGCTGATGCGGCACAGACGGCGCGCCATGGCCGCCGGGCTCGCGATGGCCGCCGCGGCACTCGCGGCCGCGGGCCCCCGGGACGCGGACCCGCCGCAGGCGCGCGCGGCAGCCGTGGAACCCTCGCGGGAGGGGCGGTCGGCGGAGCGGGTGACGGCGCCGGTCCGGATCGCCGACGCGGATGCGGTGCGCCTGCTGCGCCCCGGCGACCGGATCGACGTGATCGCCGCCGACGCGTCGCCCGGGGGCGGCGGCAAGCCGCGCGTGGTGGCGACGGGGGCGCGGGTTTCCCAGGTGCCCGAGCAAGGGGAAAGCCCCATCGAGAGTGGCGCGTTGGTGGTGCTCTCGGTGCCGCGCGACACGGCGGCGCGGCTCGCCGGGGCCGGGGCGAGCGCGCGTCTGGCGGTGACGCTGCGGTGATCGGGAGTGTTTACGATCGCACTGACCCCCTGTCAAGTCGCCCGTTCGTGCGAGCGAATTGGACAGGCCAGCCACGGTCTGACGTAGGTTGCGAAGTTGTTTGTTCCGCAACCCGCACATGCAACGAAAGGCCTCGTGGTGAGCGAGAAGAAGGAACCGGGCGTCTGGGAGGGCTTCAAGGCCTTCCTGATGCGCGGCAATGTCGTCGACCTGGCGGTCGCGGTGGTCATCGGCGCCGCGTTCACGAACATCGTGAACTCGGTGGTCAAGGGTGTCATCAACCCGCTCGTCGGCGCCTTCGGGACGAAGGATCTCGACCACTACAGCTCGTGCCTGAAGGCACCGTGCGTGACGAAGCCCGACGGGACGGTCGAGAGCGGCATCCCGATCATGTGGGGTTCCGTGCTCAGCGCGGTCCTCAGCTTCGTGATCACCGCGGCCGTCGTGTACTTCCTGATGGTGCTGCCGATGGCCAAGTACCTGGCGAAGCAGGCGGCACGGAAGGCCGCCAAGGAAGGCGCGCAGGAAGTCCTGGAGGTGTCCGAGCTGGAGGTCCTCAAGGAGATCCGCGACGCGCTCGTCGCGCAGCGCGGCTCGGGGCACCGCGAGGAGTAGCGCGGAATCAGAGGTGGTGGGGCGGCTTCTCGTCGAGGAAGCGGGCCAGGTCGGCGGCGCTGTCGCCACCCGTGTCGGCCCGCTCGCCCCACCCCCGGTCCGTGTCGTCCGAAGACTGCTGGAACAGCGGGTCGTCGAAGACCAGAGCGTTCTTCGGCCGCTTCGGATTCTTCGGCTTCTCCGGATCGCGCGGTTCGGGAGCGGGGGCGGTACTCATGCCTCCAGGGTACGTCGACGGGGCCGGCCGGCCCCGCTCAGCTCGGGGCCTCGGCGCCCTTGCGGGCGTAGAACCACCAGCAGACGACCAGGCATGTGCCGTAGAAGCCGATGAACATCCACAGCGCGGTGGTGACGGCGAGGTTCGCGAACATCGCCGGGATGAAGAAGAAGCCGTATGCCGCGATGGCGGCGGAGAAGCCGGTGACCGCGCCCGCCTCCATCTCGGCCTGCTTGAGCGCGGCGCCCTCCGCGTCCGGGCCCTGGCCCGCCGCCTTCTTCAGGTGCAGGTCCCGGAAGATCACCGGGATCTGCCGGAACGTCGAGCCGTTGCCGACGCCGGAGAACGCGAACGCGCAGAGGAACCCGATGTAGAAGGTCCAGAAGCTGCCCTTGTCGCCGCCGGACGGCAGCGCGCTGATCACGACGACGAGCGAGGCCGCCATGCCGACGAAGGACACCATGGTGACCCTGGCCCCGCCGATCTTGTCCGACAGCCACCCGCCGGCCCAGCGGGTGAGGGCGCCGATGAAGGGGCCGATCCAGGCGTAGGTGGTGGCCTGGTAGCCCGAGGCCGCGAAGTTGTTCTTGATCAGCAGCGGCAGGCCCGCGGCGAAGCCGATGAACGAGCCGAAGGTGCCGACGTACAGCCAGGTCATCAGCCAGTTGTGCTTGCGCTTGAAGATGACCTTCTGGCGGCTGAAGGGGGCGGCGGCGACCTTCAGGCCGTTCATCAGGAACCAGGCGAGCAGCGCCATGACCACCAGGAGCGGCACCCAGAGGAACGCGCCGTTCTGCAGCCAGACGTCCTCGTTCTTGACGGTGTCGCGCTGGGGGTCGCCCGCGGGGGCGCCCAGGACGGCCGCCGTGACGACCAGCGGGGCGACCAGCTGGACGACGGAGACGCCGAGGTTGCCGAGTCCGCCGTTGAGTCCGGCGGCGCTGCCCTTCTCCTTCTTGGGGAAGAAGAAGCCGATGTTCGCCATGGACGAGGAGAAGTTGGCGCCGCCGATGCCGCAGACGGCGGCGATCAGGGCGAGCTCCCAGTAGGGGGTGCCGGTGTCCTGGAGCGCGAAGCCCAGCCAGAGCATGGGGGCGATCAGGATGAGCGTGGAGAACGCGGTGAACTTCCGCTCGCCGAAGATCGGCCCGATGAAGGTGTAGAGGATGCGGAAGGTGCCGCCGGTGAGGCCGGGGATGGCCGTCAGCCAGAACAGCTGCGAGGTGGTGAGGCCGAACCCCACGTCGTTGAGGCGGACGGCGGTGACCGACCAGACCTGCCAGACGACGAAGCCGAGCATCAGGGCCGGGATGGACACCCACAGATTACGGTTGGCGACCTTGTGGCCGGTCGTGCGCCAGAAGGAGTCGTCCTCCGGCCGCCATTCCGCGATCGTCGAGCCGGGGCGGTAGGTGTCGCCCGTCCGCCGGTGGCTGGTGGGAGCACTCATGCGGCCACGCTAGGCACGGCCCCTGGTGGCCGCTCGTCCGCTGGGCCGTTCGGGTGGCCCGTGCCCCGTGCGCCGCGCCCGCCGTCAGACGGCCTTGAGGCCCTGCGCCGCGAAGATCTCCTTGGCGGCGGCCACCTGCTCCGGTGTCGGGGAGGGGGTGTCGCGCAGCGTGAAGTCCTTGCCGAGGGCGTCCCACTTCGCCTCGCCCAGCTTGTGGAAGGGCAGCACGTCGACGCGCGAGACGTTGCCGAGCGAGGCGGCGAAGCGGGCGACGCCCTCGATGTTCGCCGGGTCGTCGGTCAGGCCGGGGACGAGGACGAAGCGCACCCAGACGTTCTTGCCGAGGTCGGCGAGGCGGTGGGCGAAGTCGAGGGTGGGCTGCAGCGGACGGCCGGTGACCTTCTTGTACGTCTCGGGGTCCCAGGACTTGATGTCGAGCAGGACCAGGTCGACGTCGCGGAGCAGGGCGTCGGTGGCGCGTGCGCCGAGGAAGCCCGAGGTGTCCAGAGCGGTGTGCAGGCCCAGTTCGTGCTTGAGGCGGTGCAGGAGTTCGCCGGTGAAGACGGGCTGCAGGAGGGGCTCGCCGCCGCTGACGGTGGCTCCTCCCCCGGCGGCCGAGATGAACTTGGTGTACTTGGCGGCTTCCGCGATGACGTCGTCGACGGTGGTCCGCTTGCCGTTGCGCATCCGCCAGGTGTCGGGGTTGTGGCAGTACAGACAGGTCAGCGGGCACCCGGAGAGGAACGTGACGAAGCGGGTGCCGGGACCGTCGACGCCGGTGGACAGGTCCCAGGAGTGGATGGATCCGGTGACGGGACGATGGGTCGCGGCGGCCGCGGGGGTGGCCGCGTCCTCATCGGCCACGACGGGGCGTACGGGGATGTCGGTACCGAGCAGGACAGCCATGGCGGAACTCCCGAACTACTGGCAGGACGTGGTGTGCGCGGCACCCGGGGCCGGGGTGAGGGCCCGGCCCCGGGGCCGCGGATCGGGGGCGGCTCCGGGGAGGGAGCCGGTGGCTCAGAGCGAGCCGTGGAAGGTGCGGTTGATGACGTCGAGCTGCTGATCGCGGGTCAGCCGGATGAAGTTGACCGCGTATCCGGAGACCCGGATGGTCAGCTGCGGGTAGTTCTCCGGGTGCTCCATGGCGTCCTCCAGGGTCGCCTTGTTGAGCACGTTGACGTTCATGTGGAAGCCGTCGCTGGCCATGAAGCCGTCCAGGACTCCGGAGAGGTTCGCCACCCGCTCCTCGGGGGTGCGGCCGAGCGCGTCCGGAGTGATGGTGTTGGTCAGCGAGATGCCGTCCTCGGCGTCGTCGTAGTTGAGCTTGGCGACCGACATCGCGGAGGCGATGTAGCCGTGCTCGTCGCGGCCGTTCATCGGGTTGGCACCCGGGGCGAACGGCTCGCCCGCGCGGCGGCCGTCGGGGGTGTTGCCGGTCTTCTTGCCGTAGACGACGTTCGAGGTGATCGTCAGGACCGACTGGGTGTGCACCGCGTTCCGGTAGGTCGGGTGCTGACGGATCTTGCCCATGAAGTCCGAGACGATCCGCTGGGCGATGGAGTCGGCCCGCTCGTCGTTGTTGCCGTAGGCCGGGTAGTCGCCCTCGATCTCGTAGTCGACGGCCAGGCCCGTCTCGTCGCGGATGACCTTGACCTTGGCGTGCTTGATCGCCGAGAGCGAGTCGGCGGCGACCGAGAGTCCTGCGATGCCGCAGGCCATCGTGCGCAGGATCTCCTGGTCGTGCAGGGCCATCTCGATGCGCTCGTAGGCGTACTTGTCGTGCATGTAGTGGATGACGTTGAGCGCGTGCACGTACGTCTTGCCGAGCCAGCCGAGCATCGCGTCGTACTGCTTGGCGACGGTCTCGTAGTCCAGGTACTCGCCGGTGATGGGCTCGAAGCCCTCGACGACGAGCTTGCCGGACTTCTCGTCGCGGCCGCCGTTGATCGCGTAGAGGAGTGCCTTGGCGACGTTCACGCGGGCGCCGAAGAACTGCATCTGCTTGCCGACGGCCATCGCCGAGACACAGCAGGCGATCGCGGTGTCGTCGCCGTACTTGGGGCGCATCAGCTCGTCGGACTCGAACTGGATGGCCGAGGTGTCGATGGCGACCTTGGAGGCGAACTCCTTGAAGCCCTGGGGCAGTTCCTTCGACCAGAAGACCGTGAGGTTCGGCTCGGGGGCCGGGCCGAGGTTGTAGAGGGTCTGCAGGGCGCGGAAGGTGGTGCGCGAGACCAGCGGGCGGCCGTCCTCGCCGATGCCGGCCATCGACCAGGTGACCCAGGTCGGGTCGCCGGAGTAGAGCTCGTTGTACTCGGGGGTGCGCAGGAAGCGCACGATGCGGAGCTTGATGACGAAGTCGTCGATGAACTCCTGCGCTTCGGCCTCGGTGATGCGGCCGGCCTCGATGTCGCGCTGGAGGTAGATGTCGAGGAAGTTGTCGATGCGGCCGATCGACATGGCCGCGCCGTTCTGCTCCTTCACGGCGGCGAGGTAGGCGAAGTACAGCCACTGGATGGCCTCGCGGCCGGTGGCGGCGGGCCGCGCGATGTCGTAGCCGTACGACATCGCCATGGCCTTCAGTTCCTTGAGGGCCTTGATCTGCTCGGAGATCTCCTCACGCCCGCGAATGACCTCCTCGGTCGCCCACCGCTCGGCGAGCGCGGCCTTGTCGGCCTCCTTCGCGGCGATCAGGTGGTCGACGCCGTAGAGGGCGACGCGGCGGTAGTCGCCGATGATGCGGCCGCGGCCGTAGGCGTCGGGCAGGCCGGTGATGATGCCGGAGGAGCGGCAGGCGCGGATCTCGGGGGTGTAGGCGTCGAAGACACCTTCGTTGTGGGTCTTGCGGAGGTGGGTGTAGATGTCCCTGACCTCGGGGTCGGCCTCGTAGCCGTAGGCGTTGAGGGCTCCCTCGACCATGCGCCAGCCGCCGTTGGGCATGATGGCGCGCTTGAGCGGGGCGTCCGTCTGGAGGCCGACGATGAGGTCGCGGTCGGCGTCGATGTAGCCGGGCTTGAAGGCGTCGATGCGGGACGGGGTCTTCACGTCCACGTCGTAGATGCCCTGCTCGATCTCCGTGGGGAACATCGAAAGGAGCTTCTCCCAGACCTGGGTGGTGCGTTCGGTCGCGCCGGCCAGGAAGGAGTCGTCTCCTTCGTACGGGATGTAGTTCTGCTGCACGAAGTCACGGACGTCGACGGCGTCGCGCCACAGACCGCCCTTGAAGCCCTCCCAGGCTCCGTCGTGCACTGTCGTTTCCGCAGGAGTGGCAGTCATGACCCGCACCTTCCGTATCGCTTCTTCGCTACGCCTCCATTCCACTCCTGTTTGATCGATCAGAGGGCCCGCAATGGTCCTCGATTGGGGACCGATGGTCCCCAATCCCTTCTCGCCGGACCCCATCACACCGCTCTGACCTGGGGTTTCTTGTGGGACTTTGGGCCTAAGTTCGCTTGTGAATGCATTCACAAGAAATTCCCGGCCACCCCGTGGTACGGGATGACCGGGAAAGGCGAGCTGCTCGATGCGTCAGCTCGGTGCCTCCGCGCCCTTGCGGGCGTAGAACCACCAGGTGACCGCGATGCAGCTGACGTAGAAGGCCACGAAGCCCCACATCGCGCTGGTCACCGCGAAGTTGGCGAACATCGCGGGGATGAAGAAGAAGCCGTACGCCGCGATGGCGGAGGTGAAGCCGGTGACGGCGCCCGCCTCCATCTCGGACTGCTTCAGCGCCTTGGTGTACTCGGGCGTGCCCTCGGTCAGGCCCTTGAGGTGCTGGCTGCGGAAGATCACCGGGATCTGCCGGAACGTCGAGCCGTTGCCGATGCCCGAGAAGAAGAACGCGCTCAGGAAGCAGGCGAAGAAGCCCCAGAAGTTGCCGTTGTCGCCGCCGGAGGGAAGGAAGTTGATGACGCCGATGATGGAGATCGCCATGCCGACGAACGAGATGATGGTGACCCGCGCGCCACCGATCTTGTCGGCGATCCAGCCGCCCGCCCAGCGGGCGAGCGCGCCCACGGCCGGGCCCATCCAGGCGTACGTCGCCGCGGAGTAGGCCGCGTCGATCGGCGTGAACGTGGTCTTGATCAGCATCGGCAGGGCGGCGGCGAAGCCGATGAAGGAACCGAACGTACCGACGTAGAGCCAGGTCATCAGCCAGTTGTGCTTGCGCTTGAAGATGATCTTCTGCTGGCTGAAGGGGGTCGACGCGACCTTGAGGTCGTTCTGGCCGAACCAGGCGACGACGGCCAGGATCACCAGGACCGGCACCCACAGGAACGCGGCGTTCTGCAGCCACACGGGCGTGCCGTCGGCCTTGTGCTGGGCCGAGCCGACCGCGATGACCGAGCTGGTGATGACGATCGGGGTGAGCAGCTGGACGACGGAGACACCGAGGTTGCCGAGGCCGCCGTTGATGCCCGTGGCGTTGCCCTTGTCCTTCTTGGGGAAGAAGAAGCCGATGTTGGCGAGCGACGAGGCGAAGTTGGCGCCGCCGATGCCGCAGAGCGCGGCGATGGCGGTCATCACGCCGTACGAGGTGTCGGGGTTCTGGACCGCGATGCCGAGCCAGATCAGCGGGACGACCAGGACGATCGTGGAGAGCGCGGTGAACCGGCGCTGGCCGATCATCGGGCCGAGGAAGGTGTAGAAGATGCGGGCCGTGCCGCCCGTCAGGCCGGGGACCGCCGTCAGCCAGAACAGCTGGGAGGTGGAGAAGCCGAAGCCGACGTCCTTCAGGTTGGTCGCGGTGACCGACCACACCTGCCAGACGACGAAGGCCACCAGGAGGGCCGGGACCGCGATCCACAGGTTGCGGGCGGCGACCTTCTTGCCGGTGGCCTTCCAGAAGAGCTCGTTCTCCGGCTCCCAGTCGGTGATGGTCTTGCCGGGTCGGTACTGCGCGGGGTCGTACGACGTGCCCGTCGGCGCGGTCTGCGCCGTCTCGGCGGCAGGCGATCTCATGTTGGTTCCCAGTTCCCTCAGGGTCCCGACCTTGCTACGGGGCCTGACGTCTCCACGATCCGTCGCGCGGGGCCCGGACAGCAGAGGCGTAGGGCACCTGCCGTCCGGGCCAAAGATCAGGAGTGCGGCGGGACTTCAGACCTCGTGCGCCGCGGCCCCGGCCGTCGGCACCTCGTGCACGGGGAGCGCGACCGCGGGGTCGTCCAGGCACTCGCCGGTCCGCAGGTCGAACTCCTGCTTGTGCATCGGCGAGGCCACGACGGGGCGGCCGCCGCGGGTGCCCATGATGCCGCCCGCGATCACGTCGGCCCCGGAGAACGGGTCGCGGTTGCCGACCGCGTAGACCGTGCCCGCGGCGTCCTTGAAGAGGGCCGCCTCGGTGCCGTCGGGCAGGACGGCCGCCCGGCCGCGGCCCGGCTCGAGGAACTCGGGCGCGGGCCGCGCGAGGTGCCTCTCGAAGCGGGCGAGGGCCTCGGGGTCGTCGAGGACCGCCTGCCACTCGTCCTGGTAGGCCGCCGCGTGGCGGTCCATCTGGGCCTCCAACTCGGCGCAGATGCCCAGGGAGTCGTCGATCAGGACGGACTTCAGGTGGTCGAGGCCGCCGATGCGCTCGCACCACGGGGCGGTGCGCTCCAGGCGCTCGCCGGTGCGCAGGTAGTACATGAGGAAGCGGTCGACGAGGCGCAGGAGTTCGGCGGTGGACAGGTCGGCGGCGAGCAGGTCGGCGTGGCGCGGGGTGGTGCCGCCGTTGCCGCAGACGTAGAGGTTCCAGCCGTTGGCGGTGGCGATGACGCCGATGTCCTTGCCGCGGGCCTCGGCGCACTCGCGCAGACAGCCCGAGACACCGCCCTTGATCTTGTGCGGGGTGCGCAGGCCCCGGTAGCGCAGCTCCAGGTCGATGGCGAGCTGGACGGAGTCGCCCTGCCCGAACCGGCAGAACTTGGCGCCGACACAGGACTTCACCGTACGCAGGGACTTGCCGTAGGCGTGGCCGGACTCCAGGCCCGCGTCGACAAGTCGGCGCCAGATGGCGGGGAGTTGGTCCGCGCGGGCGCCGAAGAGGTCGATGCGCTGGCCTCCGGTGATCTTCGTGTAGAGGCCGAAGTCGCGGGCGACCTCGCCGATCACGATGAGCTTGTCGGGGGTGATCTCGCCGCCGGGGATCCGCGGGACGACCGAGTAGGTGCCGTCCTTCTGGAGGTTGGCGAGGAAGAGGTCGTTGGAGTCCTGGAGGGTGGCCTGTTCGCCGTCCAGGACGTGGCGCAGGCCGAGTTCGGGGGCGAGGGTGCCGAGGACGTTGCCGACGACGGGCTTGCACACCGCGCAGCCCTCGCCGCCCAGGCCGTGCCTGGCCATCAGCTCGGTGAAGGAGCGGATGTGCTCGGTGCGCACCGTCTCGTAGATCTCGGCGCGGCTCAGCGCGAAGTGTTCGCACAGGCCCTTGGGCTTCTCGATGCCGGCGGCAGCGAGTTCCGCGTCGAGCACGGACTGGAGGGTGGAGAGGCAGCCGCCGCAGCCGGTGCCCGCCTTGGTGCAGCGCTTGATGCCGCCGACGTCGGTCAGGGAGTTCTCGGCGACGGCGGTGCGCACGGCGCCCTTGGTGACGTTGTGGCAGCTGCAGACGACGGCGTCGTCGGGCAGGGCGTCGGCGCCCGGGAGTTCGGCGCCCGCCGCGGGCAGGACGTAGGCCTCGGGGGGTGCGGGCAGGGCGCGGCCCGCGTGCGGCTTCAGGGTGCCGTAGGCGTCGGCGTCGCCGACGAGGATGCCGCCGAGCAGTCGGCCGTCGGGGCCGAGGAGCAGCTTCTTGTAGACGCCTTCACGGGAGTCGGAGAAGACGACGGAGACGGCCCCGCCGTCCTCGCCCTCGGGTGCGAAGGGGTCGCCGAAGGAGGCGACGTCGGCGCCCATCAGCTTCAGCTTGGTGGAGGTGTCGGCGCCGGTGAAGACCGAAGTGCCCTCCCCCGCGAGAGCGTCGGCGGCCGCCTCGGCCATCTGGTAGCCGGGGGCGACAAGGCCATAGACGCGGCCGTCGGCGCTCTGGGCGCACTCGCCGATCGCGTAGACGTAGGGGTCGGTGGTGCGGCAGTGCTCGTCGACGACGACACCGCCCCGGTCGCCCACCGCGAGGCCCGCCTCCCGGGCGAGGCGGTCCCGGGGGCGTACGCCCGCGGAGAAGACCACGACGTCGGTGTCGATGGTGCGGCCGTCGCTCAGCCGCAGCGCCCGCACGTAGCCGTCGGCGTCCGTCTCGACCTGGCTCGCCCCGACGCCCGTGTGCACGGCGACGCCCATCGACTCGATGGTGGAGCGCAGCGCGGCCGCGCCGCCGTCGTCGACCTGGAGCGGCATCAGACGGGGCGCGAACTCGACGACGTGGGTGCGCAGACCGAGCGTGCGCAGGGCGCCCGCCGCCTCCAGACCGAGGAGGCCGCCGCCGATGACGACGCCGGTGGTGCGGTCCTCTTCGGCGGCGTACGCGGTGAGGGTCTCGACGTCGTACAGGGTGCGGTAGGTGAAGCAGCCGGGGGCGTCGGCGCCCTCGATGGGCGGGACGAAGGGGTAGGAGCCGGTGGCGACGACCAGGGCGTCGTAGGCGACGGTGGCGCCGGATGTCGTGGTGACCGTGCGGGCCGCGGTGTCGATGTGCTCGGCCGGGTCGCCCAGGCGCAGGTCGATGCCGTGGCGGGCGATGAAGTCGGGTTCGCAGAGGGTGAGTTCGGCGTCGGTGGCGCCGGTGAACGCGGAGGACAGATGGACGCGGTCGTAGGCGGGCCTGCCCTCCTCCGCGAGCACGGTCACCCGCCAGCCGGGGCCCTGCGGAGCGGCCGGGTCGGCCAGGGCGCCGCGCTCGGCGAGCACCTCGAGGAAGCGCTGGCCCACCATTCCGTGGCCGATGAGCACCAGGGTCTGGATCATGGGGGCACACTCCGTCGTCTGAGGTGGCTGAAGCTTCTGTGGTGGCTGGGTCACCCGTGGTGGCTGGGTCACCTGTGGCCGACCGCGTACCTCTTGACGGTAGGCCGGTCGGGGCGTGGCGCCGGGCCGAGAAGGGCCCCTCTGGGTGGGCCCAACGGCCCGGGGGATCGGGGCTTTTGGCGGCGGGTTCGCGGTGGGCGCGGGCGTAGCGTCGTGGGTGACGGGCTGCTCCCCGACCAAGAGCGCAGCCCGACGCGATGCGGTTTCCGGGGCGGGAGTGCGGCGACACCACTTTCCCGCTCCGGGCCCGCTCGCCGCGATCCCACGTCTTCGAACCACGGGTGGGCCGAGCAGTGCGACCTTTCGTTCTCGCCGTGCACGGCAGTGCGTTGCCGACCGCCGCAGCCACTCTCGGGCGGCTGTGCGACACGGTCGAGCGGCTCGGCGGGATCCGGCCGGTCGTGGGGCATCTCGACCACCAGTCGCCCTCCCTCGCCGAGGCGCTCTCGGAGCGCGCCGTCGTCGTCCCCCTCCTCCTCGGGGACGGGTATCACCGCACCGTCGACATCCCCGCCGTCGTCGCGGGGCGGGGACCGGGCTGTCTGCTCACGGAGGGCCTCCGCGGGGAGCCCGCCGTCGCGCTCGCCCTGCGGGACCGGTTGCGCGAGACCGAGGAGCGCGCGCAGGTGCGAGCCGACGCGGTGGTGCTCGCCGCGGCCGGGTCGTCGCGGTCCGGGGGCAATGACGGGGCCCTCGTCGCCGCCCGCCAGTTGCGGCGGCTGCTGCCGGGCGTCCCGGTGCGGACCGCGTACTGCTCCGCCGCCGAGCCCACCGTCCCGGAAGCCGTGGCCCGACTGCGGGCCGCCGGGCACCGCAGGGTGGTCGTGGCCACGCATCTGCTGGCGCCCGGACGCTTCACGGTCGCGCTGGCCGAGGCGGGTGCCGACGCGGTGTCCACGCCCCTCGCGGACCACCCACGGGTGGCGGGGCTCGCCCTGCGGCGGTACGAGTCCGCGGTACGGCACGCGACCACCCCGCGGCGCGAGGTCGCCCCACTGCACGAGCCAGCCCCGCCGCACGACCCAGCACCGCTGCACGAGCCAGCCCCGCCGCGCGTGGGCACG
>NZ_JBHYJI010000014.1:85000-186746 GCF_042740435.1 Streptomyces sp. NPDC059002
ACCCCCGCCGCACGACCCAGCACCGCTGCACGAGCCAGCCCCGCCGCGCGTGGGCACTCCGCTCCACGAGCCAGCCCCGCCGCACGAGCCAGCCCCGCTCCACAAGCCAGCCCCGCCGCGCGTGGGCACCCCGCTCCACGAGCCAGCCCCGCCGCACGAGCCAGCACCGCTCCTCGACCCAGCCCCGCCGCGCGTGGGCACCCCGCTCCACGACCCAGCCCCGCCACGCGAGCCCACCCCGCTCCACGACCCAGCCCCGCCACGCGAGCCCACCCCACGCCACGACCCCACCCCGCTCGACGAGCCAGCCCCACCGCGCAAGGCCACCCCACCCCACAACCCCACCCCACTCCACAAGCCAGCCCCGCCGCGCGAGCCCCGCTTGCTTCGCCCGGGTGGACGGGTCGCGTCGGTGGGTGCCGCAGCCTGAAACGGGGGGTGGGTTCTGCTGTTCTGGGGGCATGACGTCCTCCGACGCTGCTGCCGCATCCGACCCTGCCGGCCCCTCCCCGCACCGTTCCGACCCCTCGGCGCCGCATGCCGGGCCGCCCGCGTTCCCCAAGCCGTTCCGGCCGCTGCTGGCCCGTGGCCGTGATGAGGAGCACCGCGCGGCGACGCCGCTTGAACTGTTCTTCGATCTCTGTTTCGTCGTGGCGGTCGCGCAGGCCGGTGCCGAGCTCGTGCACGCCGTCGCCGAGGGGCACACGGGCGAGGGCATCCTCAACTACGCGATGCTCTTCTTCGCGCTGTTCTGGGCCTGGGTCAACTTCTCGTGGTTCTCCTCGGCGTACGACAACGACGACGTGCTGTACCGCGTGGTCACGCTCGTGCAGATCGCGGGTGTGCTCGTGTTCGCCGCCGGGGTCTCCCGGGCCTTCGAGGAGCACGACTTCCTCCTCATCTGGCTCGGCTACCTGATCATGCGCATCGCGCTCTCCTCGCAGTGGCTGCGTGTGGCGAAGGCGGCAAGCGGGGCCGAGCGCACGACGGCGCTGCGGTACGCGTTCGGGGTGCTTGCCTGTCAGATCGGCTGGACGGGGCTGCTGTTCCTGCCCGAGGGCGCGCGGCCGTGGCTGTTCCTGGGGATGGCGATCGCCGAGATGAGCGTGCCGGTCTTCGCCGAGCGGGTGTTCACGACGGCCTGGCACCCGCATCACATCTCCGAGCGGTACGGCCTGTTCACCATCATCGTGCTCGGCGAGACGATCGCCGCGGCGACCGTGGCCGTGAAGTCGGGCATCGAGGAGCACGACGCGCTCGACGAGCTGCTGCCCATCGCCGCGGGCGGTCTCCTCATCGTGTTCGCCGCGTGGTGGATCTACTTCGTGGTGCCCATCCACGGACGGCTGAGCAGCAACCGGCAGGCGTTCCTGTGGGGTTACGGCCACTATGTGATCCTCGGCTCGGCCGCGGCGATCGGCGCCGGGATCGAGGTGGCGATCGAGCAGGCCGTGGGCAAGGCGCACATCTCGACGGCGGCGGCGTCCGCCGCGGTGACCGTGCCGACGGCGCTCTATCTGATCACCGTGTGGGCGCTGCACTCCCGTTACTACAAGGTGGGTCTCGCGCAGCAACTGGTGCTGCCGGTCAGCGCGTTGGCGGTGCTCGCGAGTACGTTCGCGGGGCGTTGGGCGGTGTTCGTCGCGGGTCTCGTGACCGCGGCGACGGTCGCGACGGGGGTGACGCTCACCACCCGGATGAACCGCCGCGCCTGACCCGGCCCCCCGCCTCCGTCGTGCGTGATACGCATCGACGTATGACTACTGACTCCCTGACCGATGTCGCCGGTCTGCGTGTCGGACACGCCACCCGGACCGGCGCAGGACAACTGACAGGAACCACCGTCGTGCTGGCGCCCGAGGGCGGGGCGGTCGCCGCCGTGGACGTGCGCGGCGGCGGTCCCGGCACCCGGGAGACGGACGCGCTCGACCCGCGGAATCTGGTGCAGCGCGTCGAGGCGGTCGTCCTCACCGGGGGCAGTGCGTACGGCCTGGACTCCGCGTCCGGGGTGGTGGCGTGGCTGGAGGAGCAGGGGCGCGGGGTGCGGGTCGGCCTCGATCCCTCGCACGTCGTGCCCGTCGTCCCGGCCGCCTGCGTCTTCGACCTGGGCCGGGGCGGCGAGTTCACGGCCCGCCCCGATGCGGCGACCGGCCGGGCCGCGGTGGAGGCCGCCGCGGCCACCGCGCCGGGCACGCCGGTCGAGGAGGGCAACATCGGCGCGGGCACCGGCGCCGTGGTCGGCAGGATCAAGGGCGGCGTCGGCAGTGCGAGCGTCCGCCTCGACTCGGGCATCACGGTGGCCGCGCTGGTCGTGGCGAACGCGTCGGGCTCGGGGCTCGATCCCGCGACGGGGGTGTTGTACGGGCAGTACTTCGGGGAGCGGCGGGTGGATCACCCCGCGCCCGAGGTGCACGAGGAGGCGCAGCGCCGCCTCGCGGAGGCCGCCGCCAAGAACGGGCCGCCGCCGCTGAACACCACGCTCGCCGTCGTCGCCACCGACGCCGAACTCACCAAGGCGCAGGCGCAGAAGCTCGCGGGCACCTCGCACGACGGCATGGCGCGCGCCGTGCGGCCCGTCCATCTCCTCAACGACGGTGACACCGTCTTCGCCCTCGCGACCGGCGGGCGGACACTCGCCGCCGACAACCCGCTCGCCCTGAACGAGATCCTCGCCGCGGGCGCGGACCTGGTGACGCGTGCGATCGTGCGGGCGCTGCTCGCCGCGGAATCCGTGGCGACGCCGGGCGGCACGTTCCCCTCGTATCGCGACCTCTACGAGAAGACCTCAGAAGACCTCTGAAGACCTCTGAAGACCTCTACGCGAAGTAGCGTCGCGTAAACGGCAACAAAACGGGCAAATGCCTTCCGCGCCCGACGCGTTGAGTGCCCGCGCGCCTCCATAATGTGCCCGCGCTCACACCATATGGAGGGAACCTCTCCGCCCCACAGGCCGCTCTTTACCCGTACTGGATCAGAACACGTACTTGGAGCAGCCCGTGACAAGGTCGGTCATAGTCAACCCCCGGCGCCGTGCCCTGCTGGCCGCCACCGCGCTCGCCGCCGTGGGTGCGCTGACCCTCTCGGCCTGCGGCGGGGACGCCGACGCCAAGGACGACAAGAAGGGCGGCAGCTCGGCAACCAAGGGCGCCGACATCACCATCTCCTCCAAGGACGGCGCCACCGACGCCTCGATCAACGCCACCGGCGTCAAGGTCAAGGGCGGCAAGCTGACCAGCGTGAAGATGACGTCGGTGACGTCCGGTGCCGCGGTCGAGGGCACCATCTCCGGCGACGGCGCCACCTGGAAGCCCAAGTCCCAGCTGGAGCGCGGCACCAAGTACAAGGTGACCGCCAACGCCAAGGACGGCGAGGGCAACGCGGCGACCGAGAACGCGACGTTCACCACGGTCTCCTCGGCCAACAGCTTCATCGGCACCTACACGCCCGACAACGGCGCCAAGGTCGGCGTCGGCATGCCGGTCTCCTTCACCTTCGACAAGGCGATCACGGAGAAGAAGGACGTCCAGTCGCACATCACGGTGACGTCCGACAGCGGCCAGAAGGTCGTCGGCCACTGGTTCGGCAACCAGCGCCTGGACTTCCGGCCCGAGGAGTACTGGAAGGCCGGCTCCAAGGTCACCATGAAGATCGCCCTGGACGGCGTGAAGGGCGCGAACGGCGCCACCGGCGTGCAGAACAAGACGGTCACCTTCACCGTCGGCCGCGCGCAGGTCTCCACCGTCGACGCCAAGACGCACCAGATGACGGTCGAGCGCGACGGCAAGGTCATCAAGACCATCCCGATCTCGGCGGGCAGCCCGTCGAACCCGACGTACAACGGCAAGATGGTGATCTCCGAGAAGTTCACGCAGACGCGTATGAACGGCTCGACGGTCGGCTTCGGCGGCGAATACGACATCAAGGACGTGCCGCACGCGATGCGTCTGTCGACCTCCGGCACGTTCATCCACGGCAACTACTGGGGCGCGCCGTTCGGCAGCGGCAACACCAGCCACGGCTGCGTCGGCCTGCAGGACGCGCAGGGCGCGGGCGACCCGAACACTCCGGGCGCGTGGTTCTTCAACAACTCCCTGATCGGCGACATCGTGACGGTCAAGGGCTCCCCCGACAAGACCATCGCCCCGGACAACGGCCTCAACGGCTGGAACATGTCCTGGAGCGAGTGGACGGCGGGCAGCGCGAGCTGACGCGCCCCCTCACCTGGTCGACGCGCCCCCTCACCGGGCCGACCGGCAGCCCCAACTGAGCGAGCCACGTGGGAACTTCCCACGTGGCTCGCACGTTTTCCCGTTCCCGGGCATGATGTCCGACCCAGGGGCTACGGTATGCACTCACCAGGTGACATGCAGCAACGCCGGGAGAAGCCTTGAGCGTTCCGTACGAAACGGCGTACGAGCCACCCGAGTCGCCCGAGCCACACTCTCCGGAGGAGCATCTCGAGCGACTCCTCGGCCGTGCCCTCAACTCTTTCGACCTGCCGGACGAGGTCCTGCGCCGCCTCGACTCCGCGCTCGCCCACAACAGCTCCCTGCACTCCGCGCACCACAGCGCGGGCCTGCACCGCGAGACGTACAGACACACCTGGCTGCTCGCCGACGCGACGGTGCTCACGCTCTGGGAGCTCGTCCACAACACCGCGCCGGGCAGTGCCCCGCAGCACGAGATCTACACCGACGAGGAAGAGGCGGGCGTCGCCACCTCTCGCCTGCCGCTGCCGCCCGACTCGCCCGCCTGCGGCAGGCCCGTCGTGCTCCAGCTCCCGGCCGACTCCGAGCCCCGTCATGCGTACGTCCCCGACGACTCCGCGGACCACGCGCGCCGCCTCCTGCGCCGCGCGGAGAACACCGGCGACCGCCCCGGCGAGGACGTCGCGCATCTGCTGCGCTCGGCGTTCGCGCACCAGATCACCCAGGCCTTCGGTCGCCCCTGCCTGGCGGGCGAGGCCCGCCTCTGCTTCGCCCTCTACGAGCACGCGTTCCTGCTCTTCGACGGCGGCGAGGTCAGCCTGTGGGAGGTCGAGCACACCCTCACGCCCGACGGACGGCACCGGTGCGAGGTGTACGTCACGGAGGAGGAGGCCCGCGCCGCGATGGAGCGCAGGGCGCGCGACGGGGTGCCGCAGGACAGGCCTTAGACCGAAGCCCCTGGGGCCCCGGCCTCCAGGCCCCCAGGACCCCTGGGCCCCCTAGGCCCTGTCCCCGAACTGCCGTACCAGACCGGCGAAGGCGGCCCGCTCGTCCGCCGTGAGCTCCACCGTCTCCGCGCGCGGCGGGCCCGGCTGGGCAGGCAGACCGCGCGGCGCCTGCGCCTGCCGCCACGCGTCCACGTCGAACCGGTCCCTGCGCAGCACCCGCACCAGGCCGACGGCCCAGACGACGGTCGCCACGGCGAGCACGGCCACGCCTATCTGCTGAACGATCGAGACATCCTGGAACATGCGGCCCAGTAGACAACAAGGGGCAGGACTTACGACAGGGGGGTTATGGGACTTAGGTCCCGAAGTGACGCAAGTCGCACACCTCTTGACAAGAGCCCCCCGCCAGGAGCTCCATGGCAGGAACCCCGTGGCAGGAGCGCCCAGGAGCGCCTCAGGCGGCCGCCGGGACCCGCTCCCCCTCCGCCGACGCCGTCTCGGCGCCCTCAAGGCCCGAAGGCGCCTGCTTCCGCGCCCCCTTGAGCAGCACGACCACGACCGTCGAGACACAGACACCGGCGGCGATCGCGACCAGGTAGAGCAGCGGCTGGCCGATCAGCGGGACCACGAAGACACCGCCGTGCGGGGCCCGCAGCGTGCAGCCGAAGGCCATCGACAGGGCGCCGGTGACCGCGCCGCCCGCCATCGAAGCGGGGATCACCCGCAGCGGGTCGGCCGCGGCGAACGGGATCGCGCCCTCCGTGATGAAGGAGGCGCCGAGGAACCAGGCCGCCTTGCCGTTCTCCCGCTCGGTCTTGGTGAACAGACGGCCCCGGACGGTCGTGGCGAGCGCCATGGCCAGCGGCGGGACCATGCCCGCGGCCATCACCGCGGCCATCACCTTGAGGCTGCCGTCGGTCGGGTGGGCGAGGCCGCCGACCGCGAAGGCGTAGGCGACCTTGTTCAGCGGACCGCCGAGGTCGAAGCACATCATCAGGCCGAGGATGACGCCGAGGATGATCGCGTTGGCGCCGGAGAGGCCCTCCAGCCAGTCCGTCAGCGCGCTCTGCAGGGACGCGATCGGCTTGCCGATCACGAGGAACATCAGGAAGCCGACGACCGCCGAAGAGATCAGCGGGATCACCACGACCGGCATGATGCCGCGCAGCACGGCCGGGATCCGCACCCGCTGGATGCCCATCACCACGGCGCCCGCGATCAGGCCCGCGGCGAGGCCGCCGAGGAAGCCCGCGTTGATGGTGACCGCCACCGAGCCGCCGACGAAGCCGGGGACCAGTCCTGGCCGGTCGGCCATTCCGTACGCGATGTAGCCCGCGAGGACCGGGACGAGGAAGGCGAAGGCGAGCCCGCCGATCTGGAAGAGGAGCGCGGCCCAGCTGGTGTGGTCCGTCCAGATGAAGTGCTCGGCGACGGACGGGGCCTTGTCGATCTTCCAGCCGCCGATGGCGAAGCCGAGGGCGATGAGGAGGCCGCCCGCGGCCACGAACGGGACCATGTAACTGACGCCGGACATCAGCCACTTGCGGAGCTTGGTCCCGTAGCCGTCGCCGCTGTCCCCCGCGTTGTCGACGGGGCTCGGCCCCGATGGCGCGGTCGTCTCGCCTCGCGCGGCCTTCTCCCGTGCCTCCGCGATGAGTTCGGCCGGGCGGTTGATGCCCGCCTTCACTCCCACGTCGACGGTGGGCTTGCCGCCGAAGCGGTCCTTGTCCCGTACCGGGACGTCATGGGCGAAGATCACCGCGTCCGCGGCGGCGACGACCGCCGGGTCGAGGCGGGTGAATCCGGCGGAGCCCTGTGTCTCCACCGTCAGTTCCACGTCCGCGTCGCGGGCGGCGTTCTCCAGGGACTCGGCGGCCATGTAGGTGTGGGCGATGCCCGTGGGGCAGGAGGTGACCGCGACGATCCTGAACCTGCCTTCGGAGTCCGAAGACCGACCGGGTTCCTCACCGGAGCCCCGCGGCGCCTCCTCGCCGGAGTCCGACGGCGCTTCCTCGCCGGAGTCCCCCGGCACCTCCTCACCGCTGATCAGCGCCGCCGCCGACGCCGCGTCGGCGGCACCCCGCAGCGCCCCCGTGAACTCCTCGTCCATCAACTGCCGTGCCAGCGACGAAAGAATCGTCAGATGGGCGTCGTCCGCACCCGCAGGGGCCGCGATCAGGAAGATCAGGTCGGCGGGGCCGTCCGGCGCCCCGAAGTCGATGCCGCGCGCCGAGCGGCCGAAGGCCAGGGTCGGTTCGGTGACATGGGCGCTGCGGCAGTGCGGGATGCCGATGCCGCCGTCCAGGCCCGTCGGCATCTGGGCCTCGCGGGCCGCCACGTCGGCGAGGAACCCGTCCAGGTCGGTCACCCGGCCCAGGGCCACCATGCGCTCGGCGAGGGAGCGGGCCGCGGCTTCCTTGGTTTCTGCGGACAGGTCGAGTTCGAGGTCGACCAGGTCCGCGGTGATCATGTCGGTCATCGCGGGCTCCTTCGCACGCGTATCGCCCGGCGGGCGGGGGCTGGGGTGGGGACGGTGGCAGTGGCAGCGGCAGCGGCAGTGGCAGGCGGGATCATGCGGCGGGCTCACTCAGTACGCGGTTCAGCGGGACCTCGTCCGTCACCGTGACCGCTTCCGGCACCAGGTCGGCGGGGGTCGGCATCACGCTGCCCGGCAGCTGGACGGCCGCCGCGCCGTGCGCCACGGCCGAGGCGAGGGCGTCCGGGCCCGTGCCGCCCGCGATCAGGAATCCGGCGAGCGAGGAGTCGCCCGCGCCGACGTTGCTGCGCACGGCGTCGACGGGGGCGCTCGCGAAGTACGCGCCCGAGGCGTCGACCAGGAGCTGGCCGTCGGCGCCGAGGCTGGCGAGGACGGCGCGGGCGCCCAGCTCACGCAGTTCCTCCGCCGCCTTGACCGCGTCGCCGACCGTGGCGAGCGGGCGGCCGACGGCCTGGGCGAGTTCCTCGGCGTTCGGCTTGACGACGTCGGGGCGTTCGGCGAGGGCGGCGAGCAGCGCCGGGCCCGAGGTGTCGAGGGCGATCCGGGCGCCCGCGGCATGGGCGCGGGCCACCAGCTCGGCGTACCAGGAGGGCCGCAGGCCCCGCGGGAGGCTGCCGCAGCAGGCGATCCAGTCGGCGCCCGCGGAGCGCTCGCCGACGGTGGAGAGCAGCAACTCCTGCTCCGCCTGCGTCAGTTCCGGACCCGGGGCGTTGATCTTTGTGAGCGTGCCGTCCGGCTCCGCGACCGCGATGTTGGAACGGGTCTGCCCGGCCACGGACACCGGGGCGGCCTCGATGCCCTGCTCGTCCAGGAGCTGGGCGACCAGCGCGCCGGGCGCACCGCCCAACGGCAGTACGGCGACCGTCCGTACTCCCGCCGCGGCCACGGCCCGTGAGACGTTCACGCCCTTGCCGCCCGGGTCCATGCGGTCGCCGGTGGCGCGGACGACCTCGCCGCGGTCGAGCGAGGGGACCTCGTAGGTGCGGTCGAGGGAGGGGTTCGGGGTGACGGTGAGGATCATGCGCGTACTACTTCCGTGCCCGCGGCCTCGATGGCCGCGGCGTCGTCGGGGGCGAGGCCGGTGTCGGTGATGAGCAGGTCCACGTCCGCGAGGTCGCCGAAGCACGCGAAGTGCTCCTGGCCGTGCTTGGCGGAGTCCGCGAGCAGTACGACGCGGCGGGCGGCGGCGACGGCCGCGCGCTTCACCGCGGCCTCGGCGAGGTCGGGGGTGGTGAGGCCGCCGTCGGCGGAGAAGCCGTTGGCGGCGAGGAAGAGGACGTCGGCGCGGATCTCGCCGTACGCACGCAGGGCCCAGGCGTCGACGGCCGCGCGCGTACGCTGCCGGACCCGGCCCCCGATGAGGTGGAGCTGGATGCCGGGGTGGTCGGCGAGGCGGGCGGCGGTGGGCAGTCCGTGCGTGACGACGGTGAGCGTCGACTCCAGCGGGAGCGCCGCCGCGAGCCGTGCGACGGTCGATCCGGCGTCGAGGATGACGCTGCCCTCGGTGGGCAGCTCGGCGAGGGCGGCGCGGGCGATGCGGTCCTTCTCGTCGGCGGCGGTGCCCTCGCGCTCGGCGAGGTCGGGCTCGAAGTCGAGCCGCCCTGCCGGTATGGCGCCGCCGTGCACGCGGCGCACGAGTCCGGCCCGGTCGAGCGCCTTCAGGTCACGCCGGATGGTCTCGGCGGTGACCTGGAACGTCTCGGCGAGCGACAGGACGTCGACCCGTCCGCCGTCGCGCGCGAGCCGCAGGATCTCCTGCTGCCGCTCCGGTGCGTACATGTCCGTTTGCCTCCGCCGTATGCCCGAACGTGTGGTTTCACTCGGAGGCTACGGCCGGATTCACGGAAAGTAAACAGATTCGGGTGTCGTGCAGACACAAACGGACTTACGTCCCGAGGGGAGGCCCGAGGGGAGGCCCGAGGGGAGGCCCGAGAAGGCACCCCTTCGGCCCGGGGCCGCGAGGACCTACGGCCAGGGGAAGGCGTCCAGCGCGCCGAGGCAGCGCGCGGCGAGCGCGGCAAGCCCTTCGTCGCCCGCGGCCGGGGCGTCCCCGGCCGCCCAGGACTCGACGGCCACCCGCACCGCGGCACTGGCCACGCCCGCCGCGAGGCGCAGCTCGGGCGAGGGCTCGGCGGCGGACACCCGCTCCACGAGCAGCGCGAGCAGCGTCTCCTCCGAGGCATGGCACGCGTCCGCCCACACCGCGCGCAGCGCCGGGCTCTCCTGCGCCATGCGCAGCAGCGAACGCACCCAGTCCAGGGACTCCACGGCTGCCGCGTCATCGGCGGCGAGCGCGTCCGCCACCGCGTGCCGCAGCGCGTCCGGGACCGGAAGGTCCGCGGGGGCCCGGCGCACCGCCTCCGCCCACTGCTGCGCGCCCGCGGCGAAGAGCGGCGCGACCGCTTCCTCCTTGGTCGCGAAGTAGCGGTAGAAGGTGCGCGGCGCGACGCCCGCGGCCCGGGCGATGTCCTCGGCGCGGGTGGCGCGCAGTCCGTCCGCGGCGAAGAGCGACGCCGCGATGCGGGCGATGTCCAGGCGGGTCTCGTTCTTGCGTCGCTCCGTCAGCGAACTTGCAGCCATGTGAGGCAGGTTATGCCAGCCTCCGACACGGGGCCCCGAAGGCACGTACTGCCTGTGTGGCAGAATCTGCCACCGTAAGGCGCGGTGCGGGCAGCGCGCACCCGCGCACGCGGTGCGAGCAAGAGGTGGCAAACAGCGGTGCGTCGTCGGCAGTTCCTTCTCCACACGGCCGGTCTCACCGGCGCCACCGCACTCGGCGCCGCCGGCCTCAGCGCCTGCTCCGCGGAGACGGACACCCCCCTCAAACTCCTCGTCGCCAGTTACGACGAGAGCGTGGGCTCCTCGATCGGCGACCAGTGGGGCAGCGTCATCGACGCCTTCGAGAAGGCGCACCCCGACATCAAGATCGCCCTCGAACGCATCCCGTTCGCCAAGCTCGACCAGACCCTCGCCCGGCGCGTGCAGGACGGCGACGCCCCCGACATCGCCCAGTCCAACTTCTTCGCCCCCTACGCCGAGGACGGCAAGCTCTACGGCGCGTCCGACCTCTTCGACGTACGCACCGAGGGCGACTTCATCCGCTCCTACGCGGAGGCGGGCATGGTCAGCCGCGTCCAGTACGGCATGCCGTTCCTCGCCAGCACGCCCCGGCTCTTCTACAACAAGGCCCTCTTCAAGCAGGCCCGCGTCAAGGCGCCCCGCTCCTGGGCCGAACTGCACGACGCCGCACGGGCGTTGAAGGCGATCGGCGTGGAGACCCCCTACGGCCTCCAGCTCGGCCCCGAGGCCGCCGAGGACGAGGCGCTCGCCTGGCTGCTCGCGGACGGCGGCGGCTACTCCGGCCTCACCGGCTACGACTTCGCCAACCCCAGCAACATCCAGACCCTCACCTGGCTGCGCGACAACCTCGTCAAGCAGGGCCTCGCGGGCAAGAACCCGGCGACGCTGACGAGGACCGAGGCGTACGCCCAGTTCCTGCGCGGCAAGATCGGCATGATGATCGCGCACCCGGTCCTGATGGGCGCCGCCGACAAGGCCAAGTTCCCCTACGCGCACGCCCCCTTCCCCAAGAAGCTCGGCGGCGCCGCGCCCCCCGTGGGGCTCAACGACTGGCTGATGGCGTTCAAGCGGGGCGGGCGGCGCGAGCAGTGCGGGACGTTCCTGAGCTTCCTGTACGGACGCAAGACCGCGATGGCGTACGGCGGCGGGCAGTCGGCACTGCCCGTCACCAGTTCCGCGTCCGACGCACTGCGCAAGGACCGGCGGCAGCGGCCCATGTGGGACTTCATCGACCAGATGCCGCTGGCCCAGTTCCAGCCGACGAACCTCGGGTCGTGGCCCGAGGTGCGGGGCGCCGTCCGCAAGCGGATCGGCGCCGCGGTGGCCGTGGGCGGCAGCCCCAAGGCGGTCCTTGAGGACCTGGACGCCGCAGCGGCGCAGGCCGAACTCTGACGCTCCGCCGGGGCGAACGCACGTCCGGCCCGAAGGGCGCGGAACGCACGTCTGGCCCGCACCCCGTGCAGGGCTCCGAACGCACGTCTGGCCCGCACCCCGTGCAGGGCGCGGGCCAGACGTCGTACGGCCGCGGCGGTCAGGAGGTCAACGCCGGTTCGCGGTCCCGGAGTTCGTCCGTCGCCCCGGGCTCGTCGCCCGCGCCGCCCTCCACGTGCTGCCGCGGCTTCGCGGGGAAGGCGAAGATCAGCAGGAAGATGACCACGAGTACGCCCGTGACCCACCACAGCGCGTTCTGGAAGCCGTCCATGAACTCCATGGGCATACGCTGCGGTGCCACGTGGTCGTCGATCACGCCGAAGAACACCACCGAGACCAGGCCGAGGCCGAGCGCGGTGCCCATCTGCTGGACCGTGTTGATGAGGCCGGAGGCCGAACCCGCGTGCTCCTTCGGCACGTTCGAGAGGACCGCGTCCGTCAGCGGGGCCACGATCAGGCCCATGCCGAGGCCCATCACGGTCAGCGGAAGCGCCATCTGCCAGGACGCGATGTCCGCGCCGTACCGGCCCGCCTCCCAGATGTAGATCAGCACACCCACCGCCATCGTCAAGGCGCCCGCCTGCAGCACCTTGCGCCCGAAACGGGGCACCAGCTTCTGCACGGACAGGCCCGCCGCCACCGAGACGGCGATCGAGAACGGCACACCGGTCAGGCCCGCACGCAGCGCGCTCCAGCCGAGACCGACCTGCATGTACAGCGTCCAGACGAGGAAGAAGATGCCCAACGCGACGCCGAACACGGTCTGCACCGCGATGCCCGCGGCAAAGCTCTTCACCTTGAACAGCGACAGCTCCACGAGCGGCGAACCGTCCTTCGCGGTCTTCCGCTTCTCGTACGCGATGAGGGCGCCGAAGACGACGAGCGAGCCCGCCATCATCACGTAACCCCAGACCGGCCAGTCCAGCTCCCGGCCGCGGGTGAGCGGGTACAGCATCATCAGCAGGCCCAGCGTGACCAGGACGACGCCGACGAGATCCAGCTTGAGCGCCCTCGGCGCCTTCGACTCCGTGATGAACCTGCGGCCGAGGATGATGCCCGCGATGCCGACCGGCAGATTGATCAGGAAGATCGGCCGCCACTCCAGGCCGAAGATGTTCCACTCGGTCAGCAGCGCGCCGAGCAGCGGTCCGGAGACCGCGCCGAGGCCGACGACCATGCCGAAGAGACCGAAGACCTTGCCCCGCTCGTGCGCGGGGAACGTCGCGTGCACGATCGAGAGCACCTGCGGCACCATCATCGCCGCCATGCCGCCCTGCAGAATGCGCGAGGCGACCAGCATCTCCGGGTTCGCCGCGAAACCGCAGAGCGCGGAGGCCACGGTGAAGCCGGTGATGCCTATCAGGAACAGCCGCTTGCGGCCATGGATGTCGCCGAGCCGCCCGCCCGTGATGAGACCGGCGGCGAAGGCCAGGGTGTAGCCCGCGGTGATCCACTGAATCTGGCCGAACGTGGCGCCCGCGTCCCGCTGGATCGACGGGATCGCGATGTTCACGATCGTGACGTCGACCAGGTCCATGAAGGCCGCGGTCATCACGATGGCCAGGGCGAACCATCGTCGCCGGTCGCCCGCGCCCGCGCCTGCGGACGCGGTCGCCGGTTCCCCGGGGGTGGAAAGGGTGCTCGGTGAAGTCATGTCCGCAAGGCTAGAGGTCATATAGGTCAGCTCACGACCTAGTTCTCCGGCATGCTGGACGGCGTGAGGGTGGAGGCGATGAGGACGGGTTCGACAGGTCCGGCAGGCTCGACAGGTCCGGCAGGCTCGACAGGCGGTGGGTGCGGCATGACGGCGGAGGCGATGAGGACGGGCTCGACCGGCTCGACAGGCGGTGCGGTGTGATCACGGAGGGGCTGGCATGAGCGGGGACCGTGTGGCGGGAGTGGCGGGTGCCGATACGCCGGCGCGGCTCTTTCAGCTTCTCTCGCTCCTCCAGACACCCCGCGAGTGGCCCGGTGCCGAGCTCGCCGAACGGCTCGGCGTCAGCAGGCGCACCGTGCGGCGCGACATCGACCGGCTGCGGGACCTCGGCTATCCCGTGCGGGCCAGCCGGGGCGCGCTCGGCGGCTACCGGCTCGTCGCGGGCAAGGCGATGCCGCCGCTGGTCCTCGACGACGAGGAGGCCGTGGCGATCGCGGTCGGCCTGCGGGCCGGCGCGGGGCACGCCGTGGAGGGCGTGGAGGAGGCGTCCGTACGGGCCCTCGCCAAACTGGAACAAGTCCTGCCCGCCCGCCTGCGCCACCGGGTCTCCGCACTCCAGATCGCCACCACCGCGCTGACCAGCGGGGACGGGGCCAGCATCGCGCCTGAGACCCTCACGGTGATGGCGTCGGCCGCGGCCGGGCACGAACGCCTCCGCTTCGCCTACCGCGCGGGCGACGGCACCCAGTCCCGCCGCCTCACCGAGCCGTACCGCCTCGTCTCCACGGGGCGGCGCTGGTACCTCGTCGCGTTCGACATCGACCGCGAGGACTGGCGGACCTTCCGGGTCGACCGGGTCTCCGACCCCTTCGCGACCGGCGCCCGCTTCCTACCGCGCGAGCTGCCGCAGGGGGACGCCGCGGAGTACATCCGGCAGTCCATGCGGCGCGGCCGCCACCAGTCGTACGCCCTGGACGTGACCTTCGCCGCCCCCGCCGAATTCGTCACGGCGCGACTGCCGTCGACCCTCGGCACGGTGGAGCCCCTCGACGCGAACCACTGCCGCCTGCGGGGGACCGTGTCCGACTCCATCGAATGGCTCGCCGTCCGCCTCGCGGTGGCCGACTGCGACTTCACGGTGTCGGCGCCGCGTGAGCTGGTCGACTGCGTACGGGAACTGGGCGCCCGCCTCACCCGCGCGTCGGCGCCTCCGGCTCGGGGTAACGGTCCTGACCCCTCCCCCGCAGGGGCGTAACAACCCCGCCGCTCCGCGGCGGATCCCTCCCACCCGCCCACCCAACACTCCGCACCCGCGGGCGGACAGACCCCCTGGGGGACGGCAGGGAGGCGGCAGGGGGGCGGTGATGGGGCACGGCTACGGGTCACGGCGGCGGGTCAGCGCAACGGGTTCACAGCAACGGGCCACAGCAACGGGCCACAGCAACAGGTCACAGCAACGGGTGACAGCAACGGGTGGGTGGGTGGGAAAGCATCGCGCGAAGCGCGGAAAAAGGACCCGGCGCCAAGGGTGACAGCAACGGGTAGGTGGGTGGGGAAAGATCGCGCGGAGCGCGGCAAGGAGGCCCGGCGCCACGGGGACAGCAACAGGCGGGGAGGGAGAGAGATCGCGCGGAGCGCGGAAGAAGGACCCGGGGTCACGGGTGACAGCAACGGGCGGGCGGGTGGGAAAGCGTCACGCGGAGCGGGAGGAGGGGCCCGGCGCCGGGCGCGGGGGCAGGGCCCACGGAAGGGGCCCCGCCGCCGGAGGGGTCGGCGTCAGGGCCCGGTCATGGGCCCGGACGTGGGCCCGGACGTGGGCCCGGACGTGGGCCCGGACGTGGGCCCGGTCAAGGCCGGCCGCCTAGGCCGCCGCGTCGAACCCCGTGTCCCGCGCCAGCTTCTTCAGCTCCAGAAGCGCATGCTTCTCGATCTGCCGAATCCGCTCGCGGGTGAGGCCATGCTCCTTGCCGACCTCCGTCAGCGTCCGCTCGCGGCCGTCCTCGATGCCGTACCGCATCTTGATGATGGAGGCGGTGCGCTGGTCGAGGCGGCCGATCAGGCCGTCGAGTTCCTCGCTGCGCAGCAGGGAGAGGACGGACTGCTCGGGCGAGACGGCCGAGGTGTCTTCGAGGAGGTCGCCGAACTGGGTGTCGCCCTCGTCGTCCACGCCCATGTTCAGGGAGACGGGGTCGCGCGCCCAGTCCAGGACGTCGACGACGCGCTCGGGTGTCGACGACAGCTCGGCGGCGATCTCCGCGGGCTCCGGCTCGCGGCCCTTCTCGCGGTTGAACTCGCGCTGGACGCGGCGGATCCTGCCGAGCTCCTCGACGAGGTGGACGGGGAGGCGGATGGTGCGGGACTGGTCGGCTATGGACCGGGTGATGGCCTGGCGGATCCACCACGTGGCGTACGTGGAGAACTTGAAGCCCTTGGCGTAGTCGAACTTCTCGACGGCGCGCACCAGGCCCGCGTTCCCCTCCTGGATCAGGTCGAGGAGGGGGAGGCCGCTGCGCGGGTAGCGGCGGGCGACCGCGACGACCAGGCGGAGGTTCGAGCGGATGAAGACGTCCTTGGCCCGCTCGCCGTCGGCGACCAGCGCTTCGAGTTCCTCGCGGGACGCGGTGACCGCACTGTCCTCGACCACTCCGGCGAGGATCTTCTGGGCGTACACACCCGCCTCGATGATCTGGGACAGCTCGACTTCCTTGGCGGCGTCGAGCAGCGGTGTACGCGCGATCTCGTCGAGGTACATGCCGACCAGGTCGCGGTCGGCGATCTCCCCGCCTACGGCGCGAACACTGCGTGCCGCGTCGGTCTCGCCGGAGGCGGACTTACGACGGGCGACGGCACGGGTTGCCATGCGTGCTCCCTTGCGATCGTGGGCTACTGGTCGGTCCGGTGGGACCTCTGTGGTGGACGGCACACCCTCCCGGGTGCCCTGCATCCGATGGAAACAACGACTGGAATCAGGACAGAATTCCCAAGCCGCCCATCTTTTTTCCTGACGTTGCAGTACCCTGTGCCGCCACACAGGGAGGCCGGATGCCGTCGGTACGTACAGAGGTGCAGGTCAGACCGGGCGTCGAGGCCGATCTCGCGGCCCTCACGGACATCTACAACCACTACGTACGTGAGACGGCCGTCACATTTGACACCGTCGTCTTCCTGCCGGAAGAGCGCCGCCCTTGGCTGCTCTCCCACCCCAAAGACGGCCCTCACCGCCTGATGGTTGCCCAGGAACGGGATTCCGGTCGGGTGCTCGGATACGCCACCAGTAGCCCTTTCCGTGCCAAGCCCGCCTACTCCACCTCCGTGGAGGTCAGCGTCTACTGCGCGCCGGACGCCGCGGGCCGGGGCATCGGGACGCTGCTCTACGGGGCACTCTTCGACGCCCTCGCGGACGAGGACCTGCACCGCGCGTACGCGGGCGTCGCGCAGCCGAACGAGGCGTCGGTACGGCTGCACGAGCGCTTCGGGTTCCGGCACGTCGGGACGTACGAGGAGGTGGGCAGGAAGTTCGGGCGGTACTGGGACGTCGCCTGGTACGAGCTGCCTCTGGGCCCACGGACCTAGGCCCGTCCGCCCCCTTCCTGGTCCCCCGGCCCGATCCGCACCAGGCCCCGCCGGACTTAGCGTCCCCCCATGCGTGACACCACAGGCACCCTCGACGAAGCACTGCAGCGGCTGCACGTCTCCGGGCCCGAGCGGCTCGGGCGGCTCACCAACCATGCGCCGATGGCCGTCGAAGCGCTCGCCGCGCGCGGGCGGCCGGAGGCGGTGCACCGCTGGCTCGATCTCTACGCCCCCAAACTGGAGGAGTTCCCTGCCGCCGTCGAACCGGTCACGGACGCCAACTGGCGTGCCGCGCTGGGCGATCCGCGCCGGGCCGCCGACTGGATCGGCTACTTCGACCGCCGTCTCGCCGACGAGCAGCGGCCCTGGCGCGACGTGCTCGCCGAGTGGTGGCCGCGGCTCCTGCCCGGGATGTACGGCGGGTCGACGCACCCGGTGATCCGGGTGGGCCACGCCGTCCGCACGCTCCTTGAGACCGAGACCGAAACCGAGACCGGGACCGAGCGCGGAGCCGGTGCCGTGGAGCCCGGCAGCCCCCGCCTCGCCGAACTCGCGCACGGGCTCGGCTACTGGGCCGCCCGGCACCGCCGCGTCACCGGCCTCACCCCGCTGCCCGGGGCGGCCGCGGCGGCCGCCGCCCTGGACGCGGTGGTGCCCATCGCGGTGCGTGACGGCGGCTTCCCCGACCGGCTCGACCGGGTGAAGGACCTCCCGGTGTGGGCGGCCGCCGTGACGGAGCCCGACGAGGCTCGGCGGGCGCTGACCGAGCTGGTGCGGGCGGCCACCCACCGGTATGCCACGCACGGCCACGGCGACGAGGTCATGCTGGTGCACGCGGCGACCGCGCCCAACGCGGTGCTGCGCGCCCTGCCCGCACTCCCCCACGCCCTGTGGGTGCCGAGCCTGCACGCCGCGTGGACGGCGTCGGCCGCGGTGACGGCCATGTACGCGCCGGACGCCCCCGTCGCGTACGAGCCGCCCGGCACGTTCACCGCCGACGAGGTCTTCGAACGGGCCCTGACCCACGGCGACGAGCACGTCATCAAGATGACGGACACGGCACTCGACGTCGGCGACGAGCGGGCCCTGACGGCGGCCCTGCGCTCCATCGAACTGGGCGAGCCGCTCTGGCGCTCCGCTGGATGACGTGATCTCCCGGCTGCGGGCCGAGTACGGCTGAGCGCGCAGTTCCCCGCGCCCCTACGGGGCCCTCAAGCTCCGCGAGCCGCCCGCTCAAGTCCCCCCTGAAAGGTTCAGCCGAACTGCACCGAGCGCTTCGCGAGGCCCATCCAGAAGCCTTCGATCACGCTGCGCTGCCCGCCGAGGTCCCCCGTGGCGTCGGCCGCGCCGAGTGTGACGAAGAGGGGGGCGAAGTGCTCGGTGCGCGGGTGGGCGAGCTGTCCGGCCGGGGACTTGTGCCCGAAGTCGAGCAGCGCGTCCACGTCGCCCGCGGCCAGGGCCTCGCGGCCCCAGGCGTCGAACTCGGCCGACCAGGAAGGGATGCCGCCTTGCCGCAGTGCGGCCAGATTGTGCGTGAAGAAGCCGCTGCCGACGATCAGCACGCCCTCGTCGCGCAGCGGCGCGAGCTTGCGGCCGATGTCCATGAGGCGGCGCGGGTCGAGGGTCGGCAGGGAGATCTGGAGCACCGGGATGTCGGCGTCCGGGTACATCTCCACCAGCGGGACGTACGCACCGTGGTCGAGCCCGCGGTCCGGCACGTCCTGCACGGGCGTGCCGGGTGCGCGCAGCAACGCGCGTACGGAATCGGCGAGTTCGGGGGCGCCCGGGGCCGCGTACGTCACCTCGTAGTAGTGCTCGGGGAAGCCCCAGAAGTCGTACACGAGGGGCAGCGTCTCGGTGGCGCCGAGCGCGAGCGGGGCCTCTTCCCAGTGTGCGGAGACCATGAGGATCGCCCGCGGGCGTGGCAACTCGGCGGACCAGGCGGCGAGTTCGCCGGGCCAGACGGGGTCGTCGGCGAGCGGCGGGGCCCCGTGGCTGAGATACAGGGCGGGCATGCGGGTCATCGCGCACCTCCGGGCACTGGATACTTGAACTCTCAAGCTCTACAGTCCCACCGTACGCGTGGTTTGTTCAAGATTCAAGAAAGGGCCTCGTACAGTGGTGTACATGGATACGGCACCCACTCCGTCCCCGGCCGACGAGCCGCGCTGGCTGGACGGCGACGAACAGCGCGTTTGGCGGGTCTACCTCCAGGCGACCACTCTCCTCGACGACCACCTCGACCGCCAGCTGCAACGCGACGCGGGCATGCCGCACATGTACTACGGCCTATTGGTCCAGTTGTCCGACGCCCCCAGACGGCGGCTGCGGATGACCGAATTGGCCAAGAAGATGAAGATCACCAGGTCCCGGCTCTCGCACGCGATCGCGCGCCTGGAGAAGAGCGGCTGGGTGCGGCGCGAGGACTGCCCCTCGGACAAGCGCGGGCAGCTGGCGATCCTTACCGACGAGGGGTTCGAGGTGCTGCGCCGGACCGCGCCGGGCCATGTCACCGCGGTCCGGCAGGCGCTCTTCGACCGGCTCAGCCCGGAACAGCAGAAGTCCCTCGGCGAGATCATGAAGATCGTCGCCGAGGGACTTCAGCCGAAGGAGGCCGGGGCGGACCTCCCCTGGCTCCGCTAGGTCCCCGACAAGGGGGTCAGTGCGCCATCACCGGGACCTTCAGCTCGTCCTCCACGTCGTCCTGCGAGGAGGACGAAGTGCCGCCCTGGGCGCCCGTGTTGATGAACGTCGCCGCGATCAGTGCGGAGACGACCAGGATGCCGACCGCCCACCAGATGGCGCTGGTGTAGCCCTCAACCATGGCCTGCGCCTGGAGGAGCTTCGGGTTGGTGGCGCCGGCCGCGTGGTCCGTGAGGTACGCGGTGGTCGCCGACGCGGCGATGGTGTTCAGGAGTGCCGTGCCGATCGCACCGCCGACCTGCTGCGAGGTGTTGACCATCGCGGAGGCGACACCCGCGTCGCGGGCCTCGACGCCGTGCGTGGCCAGGGACATCGCGGGCATGAACGCCGTACCCATGCCGAGGCCCAGCATCAGCTGCGCGGGCATGATCAGACCGGCGTACGAGGTGCCGATCTCCAGCTGCGTCAGGAGCAGCATGCCGACGGCGGCGAGCAGGAAGCCCGGGGCCATGAGCAGACGCGGCGGGACGCGGGTCATCAGACGGGCGCCGATCTGCGTGGAGCCCACGATCATGCCGACGATCATCGGCAGGAACGCGAAGCCGGTCTTGACCGGCGAGTAGCCCTTCACGATCTGCAGGTAGTACGTGAGGAACAGGAACAGGCCGAACATCGCGATGACCGCGAGGCCGAGCGACAGGTAGACGCCGCCGCGGTTGCGCTCGGTCAGGACGCGCAGCGGCAGCAGCGGCGACTTGACCTTGCCCTCGGTGAGGACGAACGCGGCGAGCAGCACGGCGGACGCGACGAACATCGTGATCGTCACGCCGTCCGACCAGCCCGCGGACTCGGCGCGCGTGAAGCCGTAGACCAGCGCGACGAGACCGAGGGTGGACAGGACCACGCCGGGGATGTCGAGCGGCGAGCGGTTGCGGCCACCGGCCGGCTCACGGATGACGAAGTACGCGCCGAGGGCGGCGACCACCGCGAACGGGATGTTCACGAAGAAGGTCCAGCGCCAGTTCAGGTACTCGGTGAGGAAGCCGCCGAGGATCAGACCGACGGCGCCACCGCCACCGGCGATCGCACCGTAGATGCCGAAGGCCTTGGCGCGCTCCTTGGCGTCGGTGAACATCACCGCGAGCAGCGAGAGGGCGGCGGGCGCGAGCAGCGCGCCGAACACGCCCTGCAGGGCGCGGGCGCCCAGCATCATGGCCTCGCCGGTCGCGGCGCCGCCGAGCGCGGAGGCCGCGGCGAAGCCGATCAGGCCGGTCACGAAGGTGCGCTTGCGGCCCCACAGGTCGGCGATGCGGCCGCCGAAGAGCAGCAGGCCGCCGAAGGCGAGCGCGTAGGCCGTGATGACCCACTGGCGGTTGCCGTCGGATATGCCGAGGTCCTGCTGGGCCGAGGGCAGCGCGATGTTCACGATGGTGGCGTCGAGGACCACCATCAGCTGTGCGAGCGCGATGAAGATCAGCGCTTTCCAGCGGTTGGAGTCCGGTCCGGTGTCGGGCCCGGCGCCGGGCTTGAGAGCTGTTTCAGACATGGGTGTGCCCACCTAGCGGTACGGAGTGGTGAAAAAGAGACGTACGGGTCGTGCCGAGAAGAGACGTACGGGTCAGTGAAGACAGACGTACGAGTCGGTGAAGAGAGACGTACGGATCGTGTGCGTGGTCAGTGCGTGGTCAGTGCCTGCGCAGGTCCTCCAGGGTCGCCGCCTCCCCCGGGAGCTCCGAACGGGCGGGTGTCATCAGGCCGTCGAGGAACAGCTGCAGATGACGGTGGACGAAGCGGTCGACGTTCACGCAGGCCGTGCCCGGCAGCGGGCGCGAGAGCTGGGAGAGCGCGATCATCAGGTCACCGACGGCGATGTCGGTGCGCAGCTGCCCGGCCGCGCGGGCCCGGTCCATGAGCCCCGCGATGGCCCCCTCCAGGCGCTCGCGGCCTTCGAGCAGGTCGGGGTGGTACGGGTCGAAGCCCGCCGAGAGCATCGGGCACAGGGCGCCGATCCGCTCGTCGGCCGCCGCGTGCACGAAGGCACGCAGGGCGTCGAAGGCGGTGCTCTCGCCGCTGTCCGCGGCGGCGATGCCCTCCTCGGCGTGGTCCGCGACGCGGTCCGTCACGGCGAGGACGACCTGCCGCACCAGTTCGGCGCGGTCGGCGAAGTGGCGGTAGACCGTGGCGTTGCCGACGCCCGCGCGGCGCGCGATCTCGTCGAGGGGCACGTCAGAGCCGTGCTCCACGAACATCTCGCGTGCGGCGCCGACGATCCGCTCCCGGTTGCGCAGGGCGTCGGCCCGCGGGCGGGGCACTCGGCGCTGCGTGGCGGTGGCGGTGGCGGTGTCCACGGCTCCTCCTTGGGTCACTGGCTCTGGGGCTCTGGCTCGCTTGGGTCCGGTGTCCGGCGATGCGGAGAGTGTCTCCCCGCGATGCGGGGACTGTCTCCCCGTTTTTCGCGGACACAGGTCTAAACGGGGAGACAGTCCCCGGATATTTCCCGCACCTCCCCGCAATTCCTGTGACCTGAGTCACATGCGAACCGGCGAGAAACCCACGATCGGTCGCACCCAGCGAGCGCCCGCGCACCCCCCGGCACAGGGTGATCGGACAGGGTGCAGCCAGGACCGGCGGCTGCCGCGGAGTGGAAGGCCCACGCATGCAGCAGCCGACCTGGCGGCGGATACGCCCCGCCCGCCGCGGTGTCGCCCTCGCCTCCGTCGCCGCGCTCGCCCTCGCGGTCACCACGTCGGCGAGCACCGGACGGCTGATGGAGGAATCGCCCACCACGGCGGGCCCCGTCTCGCTGGCCCGCAGCACCGCGCTCGGCCCCTGCATGATCAGCGGCGCGCTCGGCGTGCAGATGTCGGAGGGCGTGCCGACACCGCCCGGCTACTCCCGCTCCACGGGCACCGTCCGGGCCCTGAACCTCATGGTCGACTTCTCGGACGCCCCCGGTCAGGGCCGTGCGATGGACCGCCTCGCGGAGTTCTTCCCGCAGACCTCGGACTGGTTCCGCACCAGCTCGTACGGGCGCCTCGACTACCGGCCCGAATCGCCCGTCCCCGACTGGCTGCGGATGCCCAGGACGTTCGCCGAGTACGGCATAGAGCGCGGCGCCCCCTTCGACCCCGGCTACCGCGAACTCGTCGAGGACATCGTGGCGGCCGCCGACCCGGACGTGGACTTCCGGGCGTACGACCTCGTGAACATCCTGATCACCCCGAACGCGGGCCCCTCCGCGCTGGACACGGTCCTCTCGGTGACCTTCGCGGGCAACCACGAGGCGCCGGTCGCGGACGGCGTCCCCGTCGCCAACGCGTCCTTCGTCTACAGCCGCCAGGACGACGGCTCCGGCAACTACCGCGAGACCGGCTACCGCGTCCTGCCGCACGAGAACGGCCATGTCTTCGGGCTGCCCGACCTCTACACGCAGGAGGGCGGCGGCGCGGTCGGCCACTGGGACATCATGAGTGAGGACTGGGGCGCCAACAACGACCTGCTCGCCTGGCACAAGTGGAAGCTGGGCTGGCTCGACGACGACCAGATCAGCTGCGCGGCCAACCCCGGCACGACGGAGCACGTCCTGTCCCCGCTCGCCGGTCCGGCCGGCACGAAGCTCGCGTTCGTCCCGCTGACCGAGAAGACGGGGTACGCCATCGAGGTCCGCACCCCCGGCGGCAACGACGAGGCGGTCTGCAGGCCGGGCGTCCTGGTCTACCGCGTGGACGCGGACGTCGACACGGGCCACGGCCCGGTCACGGTCGCCGACTCCACACCCGACAGCGGCGGCTGCACCCGCAGCCCCAACGTCCACGCCGAACTCTCCGACGCCCCCTACGGCCCCGGCGAGACCTTCACCGACCGCAAGACAGGGGTACGGGTGACGGTCGCGGGCGTGACGCACGACGGCGACTACCGCGTGCACGTCACTCGGCCCTAGGGCCGGTGACCGCTCGTCCGGCCGAGGGCGCGGCCCCCGGCACCGTCTGGCGCAGCTGCCGCAGGAAGGCGGCGTTGTCGGGCGTCTTCTTGATGTGTTCGAGCAGCACTTCGAGGGACGACTGCACCTCGCGGCCGCGCAGGGCCCGCCGCAGCCCGCGCACGGCGGTCAACTCGTCGGTAGGCAGCAGGAGTTCCTCGCGCCGCGTGCCGGAGGGCGTGATGTCGACAGCCGGGAAGAGGCGCCGCCCCGCGATGCCCGGGTCGAGCTTGAGCTCCATGTTGCCGGTGCTCTTCAGCTCCTCGAAGTAGTAGTCGTCGGCGCGCGACCCGGTGTCCACGAGCACGGTCGCGAGCATCGTCAGGGAGCCGCCCTCCTCGGCGAGGCGCGCGGCGCCGAAGAGCCTCTTCGGGCCCTGGATCGCGGCGGCGTCGACGCCGCCGCTGAGGGTGCGGCCGCCGCTGGACGCCACGTTGTTGTACGCCCGGCACAGCCGCGTCAGCGAGTCGAAGAGCATGACGACGTCGCGCCCGTCCTCGACCATGCGCTTGGCGCGCTCCACGGCGAGTTCGGCCAGCGCGATGTGCTGTTGGGCGGGCCGGTCGAAGGTCGAGGCGAGCACCTCGCCGCGGACCGAGCGCCGCATGTCGGTGACCTCCTCGGGGCGTTCGTCGAGCAGGACCACCATGAGGTGGCACTCGGGGTGGTTCTCGGCGACGGCGGCGGCGATCTGCTGGAGCAGCACGGTCTTGCCGGTCCGCGGCGGCGCGACGATCAGGCCGCGCTGCCCCTTGCCGACGGGCGCGACGAGGTCGATGAGCCGCCCGGCGGCCGGGCCGCCCGCGGTCTCCAGACGGATCCGCTCGCGGGGGTGCAGCGGGGTGAGGTCCCCGAACCGGCGCCGCCCGGCCAGCGCTTCGGGCACGCGTCCGTTGACCCGGTGGACACCGGTGAGGGTGCGGGCCCGCGCCCCGTGCTCGCCGTCGACCACGTCGCCGGTCCGCAGGCCGAGTTGGCGGATGAGCGGGGCGGGCACCTGGACGTCGGCGGAGGCGGGCAGGCAGCCCGCGCCCCGCAGAAACCCTCGGCCGTCCCGCGCGATGTCGAGAACTCCGGTGCAGGACACGGGAGTTGAGGTACGGGTGGGTACGTGTTCTGTTGATGTGGCAGTCATGGTGTGGTCCTTTCGCGGACATGCGAATGAGGGGCCCGGCGGGGCGGCATGAACCACGCCCCGTACGACGGGCGGAACGCGCGCTGCGAGAGCGCGGAGAGAAGGCCCGAACGGCCTGTACAGACCCCGGGAAACCGGGGAAGAGAAGGGTTGCGGCTCCCGGTCACCAAGAACGGACCGGAAGCGAGATGCAGCACGGGCGCCCCGACGGGACGTACAACCGCACTGCTTGCAAGGTAACACACGGCTTCGGGGAGGGGCAGGGGCCAAAAGCCCCTACGCCCATGCCCCGGTACGGAGCAACGGGCGAGCGGGCGAGCGGGAAAGAATTCAGCTCACGACGGCCCGGGGCCGAACCGCGGGAACGACCACAGGCGCCCCGTCCGAAGCAGACCGCAAGATCTCCGCCTCGATGCCATAGAGCTTGCGCACGAGATCCTCGTCCACGACATCCCGCGGCGCCCCCGTGGCAACGATCCGCCCCGCCAGCATGGCGACGACCACATCCGCATACCGCGCCGCCGCGGCAAGATCGTGGACGACCATCACGATGGTCCGCCCCTCCGCGGCCACTTCCCGTACGAGATCGAGGACTTCCACCGCGTGCCCGATGTCGAGCGCGCTGGTCGGTTCGTCGAGGAGTACGACGGGGGTCTCCTGGGCCAGCGCCATGGCGAGCCAGCACCGCTGCCGCTGTCCGCCGGAGAGCTGGTCGATGCGCCGCTCGGCGAGTTCCGCGGTCCCGGTCGCCTCGAGGGCGCGCGTCACCGCGGTCTCGTCCTCGGCGGACCACTGGCGGAAGAGCCCTTGGTGGGGGTGGCGCCCGTACCGTACGAGCCCCGCGACGGTGACCGCCTCGGGGGCCTGCGGGGACTGCGGGAGCAGGGCGACGCGGTGCGCCGTCTCGCGCTGCCTGAGCTTCCAGAGGTCGGCGTCGCCCGCGAACACCCGCCCGGAGGTGGGCTGGTGGAGCCGGGCCATGCAGCGCAGGAGGGTCGACTTGCCGCAGCCGTTGGGGCCGACGATGGCGACCACCTTGCCGGATTCGACGGTGAGGTCGACGCCGTCGACGGCGGTGTGATCGCCGCCGTATCCGGCGGTGAGCTGCTCGACGCGGAGTTCCACGGGACGTGCCTTTCCGGGTTCGAGGGGGCTCACCCCTTGCGACGTTGGCCTGAGGCCCTTGCGACGTTGGCCTGAGGCCCTTGCGGCATTGGCCTAAGGTAAGGCTAACCTTAGCGAAAAGCATGGTCGCTGACGACCATCCCATCATGTCCCCTTGACCCCGGAGCTGTTGATGACCGTCCCCCGCCGCCCCTTCTCCATCGCCTCCCGACGCGCGACCCAGTCGGTCGCCGCGCTCGGCGCGGCGGCGCTGCTCCTGACCGGCTGCGGCTCGGACGACGGCTCCGACAAGGACTCCGCCAAGGGCGGCTCGGGCTCCGCCGACACCCGGACCATCAAGGACGCCACCGGCAAGGCCGTGAAGGTGCCCGCGCACCCCAAGCGCGTGGTGACGCTGACCCAGGAGGACCTGGACGCCGTCCTCGCGCTCGGCGTGAAGCCGGTCGGCATCACCAACGGCCAGGGCCTGGACAAGCCCCCGGCCTACCTCGCCGACAAGGTGAAGGGCATCGACGTCGTCGGCAATCTCCTGCAGCCCGTCATGGACAAGGTCGTCGCCGCCAAGCCCGACCTGATCCTCGCCGGTGACATGCAGGACGAGCAGGTGCTCAAGCAGCTGCGCGAGATCACGCCCGCGACCGTCGTGACGATGGCGCCCACCGACGACTGGAAGCTGACCCTGCGGGGCATCGGCAACGCCGTCAACGACCTGCCCAAGGCCAACAAGGTCATCGCCGACCACGAGGCCGCCGCGAAGAAGGCGGGCGCCGGGCTCGGCGCGAACAAGGGCGCCGAGGTCTCCATCGTGCGCTGGAACCCGGACGGCCCGAGCTGGATGGAGAACAAGCAGTTCGCCAGCGGCGTCGCCCTGGAGATGGGCCTGAAGCGGCCCAAGAACCAGAACAAGGACGGCAACGCGCACACCCCGTCGCTGAGCCTGGAGAAGATCAACGAGATCGACGGCGACTGGCTGTTCCTCTCCACCCTGACCTCGGACGGCGAGAAGGCCCTCAAGGACGTCCAGAAGAAGCCCGCCTACAAGGACCTCGGCGCGGTCGAGAAGAACCACGTCGTGACCGTGGACGGTTCGGTCTGGTCGACCCGCGGCGGCCCGCTGGCCGCCGACGAGGTCATGAACGACATCAGCAAGGCGCTCAAGAAGTAGCGGCCTCGCGGGCCCGGGCGGCGGCCGTCGCGAAGTCGGCCGCCGTCCACGCCATGCCGAGCGCGCCGTCGAGCAGGGCCTGTTCGGCGGCCGGGGAGACGGCTGCCGCGGCGAACTCCGGCTCGTGCGGGCCGCAGGCGCCGCCGCTGATGTCCAGGACGGGGTGGATGGACGGCACCAGGTGCGAGACGTTGCCCATGTCCGTGCACGCGAACGGCTCGCGCTCGACGGGTTCGGCGCGGCCGAGGGCCCGCGCGTTCGCCTTCCACAGGGCGATCAGACCGGGGTCGCCGCGGAAGTCGAGGTAGTCGGGTTCGGGCCGTTCCAGGGTGACCTCGCAGCCGGTCGCGAGCGCTCCGGCGCGGAAGCAGTTCTCGACGCGTTGGCGCAGCTCGCGCAGGTCCTCGGCGGCCAGGGCACGGATCTCGTACTCGGCGGTGGCACGGTCCGGTATCGCGTTCGGCGCCGAACCGGCGGCCGTGGTGATGCCGTGCACCCGCCACTGGGGCGGGAGTTGCTGGCGCAGCAGGCCGATGGCGACCTGGGCGACGGTCAGGGCGTCGGCGGCGTTGCGGCCCTCGTGCGGGTTGAGGCTGGGGTGCGCGGACTTCCCCGTGTACGTCACCGAGAGCGTGCCGAGCGCGAAGGAGCGGAAGTCGGCCAGCTCGAACGGGCAGGGGTGGACCATCATCGCCGCATCCACGCCGTCGAAGGCGCCCGCGTCGATGAGCAGCGCCTTCCCCGCGCCGCGCTCCTCGGCGGGGGTGCCGAGAACCCGGACGGTGAGGCCGAGTTCATCGGCGTACGGGGCGAGGGCGAGCGCGGCACCGACGCCCGCGGCGGCGATCAGGTTGTGGCCGCAGGCGTGGCCGAGGCCCGGCAGCGCGTCGTACTCGCAGGCGATGGCGACCGTGACGGGGCCGGAGCCGACGCTCGCGCGGAACGCGGTGTCCAGGCCGAAGGCGGGCGCGGTCACCTCGAAGCCGTGTTCGCCGAGGAGTTCGGCGCACCAGGCGGCGGCGCGGCGCTCCTCGAAGGCCGTCTCCGGGTGGCCGTGGATGCGGGAGCTCAGCGCGAGCAGGGTCTCGCGGTGGCTCTCGATCCCCTTGCGCAGGGCGGACTTGAGCTCGGCGGGGGCGGCGGGTCCGGGCCCTGCGGGGGCGGCGGGCGGCTCGGCGGGGGTGGTCGTCTTCTCCATGACCAGCAAGATAGCTTAGGCTAACCTAAGTTAGTACTGGTAGGTTCAGGTTCACGGGAGTCGTCACACACATGCATCAGCGACCTGATCGCCTTCCCCTGCTCACCGCGCAGGCAGGCATCCTCTACGCGCAGCAGCTGGCCCCGGAGAGCACCGCGCTCAACACCGCCGACCGCGTGGAGATCCAAGGCCCGCTGGACGACGCCCTGTTCGAGACAGCGCTGCACCGCACGGTCGCCGAGGCCCAGACACTGGCGCTGCGGGTGACGGAGGACGCGGACGGCGACCCGTGGCAGACCGTCGACCCCGCCGCGGCACCCGTACGCCTGCACCGCATCGACCTGCGCGCCGAGACCGACCCCGAGGCGGCCGCCGACGCGTGGATGCGGGCGGACCTCGACCGCCCCGTGGACCTCACCGGCGACGCCGCCGCGGGCGGGCTCGTCACCCAGGCCCTCTTCCGCGTCGCCGACGACCGCCACTGGTGGTACCAGCGCGTCCACCACTTCGCCGTCGACGCCTACGCGCTCCAGCTCATCGGCGCCCGCGTCGCCGAGCTGTACACCGCGCTCGCCGCCCAACAGGAGCCGCCCGCCCAGCAGTTCGCCCCCATGGCCGAGCTGACCGGCGAGGAGACGCGCTACCTCGGCAGCGAGCAGTACGCCACCGACCGCGCCTTCTGGGCCGAGCGCACCGCGGGGCACACCACCCCCGCCACCCTCGCCGCCCGCCCCGACGCCACCGGCACCGACGCGCTCCTGCGCCGCGCCGTCGACCTGCCCGAGGGCTCCGTCGACCGCCTCACCCGGGCCGCGCAGGCCGTGAAGGCCACCTGGGCCGAACTCGTCATCGCCGCCACCGCGGGACATCTGCACCGCGTCACGGGCGCCGAGGACATCGTGCTCGGCCTGCCGCTCACCAACCGGCGCGGGCCCGCCGCCCTGCGCACCCCGGCGATGACCGTCAACGTACTGCCGCTGCGCATCGCCGTACGCCCCCGGGACACCGGCGCCGAACTCCTGCGCCGCGTCGTCCTGGAGGTCCGCGCGGTCCGCCGCCACCAGCGCTATCCGCAGGCCGACCTGCGCCGCGACCTCGCGCTCGGCACCGCGGGCGAGCCGCTGACCGGACCCATGGTCAACATCAAGCCCTTCGAGTCCGACCTCGACTTCGCGGGCCTGCCCGGCACCGTGCACAACCTCGCCGCGGGCCCCGTCGAGGACCTCGCCGTCGGTGCGTCGCCGCGCGCGGACGGCCGGCTCAGGCTCTCCCTCGACGCCAACGCCGGACGCTACGCGGACGCCGAACTCGCCCGCCACGAGCACACCTTGGCGACCTACCTGGACGGCCTCGCCGAGCTCCTCCTCACCGACCCGCACCGCCCCGTCGGCACCCTCGACCTGCTGACCCCCGACGAGATCCGCGCGGCCACCGCGGGCCGCACCGAACCGCCCGCCGAGCAGACCCTGCCCGAGGCGTTCGCCGCGCAGGCCGCCCGCACCCCCGAGGCCGTGGCGGTGCGCAGCGGCGGCGCCTCCCTGACCTTCGCCGAACTGGACGCCGCCGCGGGCCGCCTCGCCCACCGCCTGGCCGCCGACCTGGCCCCCGGCACGCCCGTCGCCCTCGCCCTGCCCCGCAGCACCGACACGGTCGTGGCGCTGCTCGCCGTCCTGAAGGCGGGCGGCGTCTGCCAGCCGCTCGACCTCGGGCACCCGGCGGCGCGCACCCTGGCCGTGCTCGACGACGCCCGCCCCGCGTACGTCATCGGCACCCGCGAGACCCTCGCCGCGCTCCCGGCGCACGGCCTGCCCGTGCTCGCGCTCGACGACCCGGACACGTCGGCATCGCTCGCCGCGCTCCCGGCCCGGTCCCCCGCGGCCGCCGCACCCCGACCGGCCGACCCCGCCTACATCATTCACACCTCCGGTTCCACGGGCCGCCCCAAGGGCGTCCTCGTCACCCACGCCTCGCTCGCCAACCTCCTCGCCGGGCACGCCACCGACCACATCGCGCCCGCCGTCGCCCGCACGGGCCGCGACCGGCTGCGGGTCGCGCACAGCGCGTCGTTCGCCTTCGACGCGTCCTGGGACCCGGTCCTGTGGATGGTCCACGGCCACGAGCTGCATCTGCTCGACGACGCCACCTACCGCGATCCGGCCGCGCTCGCCGCGTACGTCGACGAGCAGCGCGTCGACTACCTCGACGTCACCCCCTCCTACGCCGAAGCCCTCATCGCCGAGGGCCTCCTGGACGACGGCAGGCACCACCCGGCCGTCGTGGTGGTCGGCGGCGAGGCCGTCCCGACGCCGCTGTGGGACCGGCTCGCGGCGACCAAGGGTGCACGGCCGACCAACCTGTACGGGCCGACGGAGACCACCGTCGACGCCTACTACTGGCTGCCCGCACCGGACGGCTCCACCACCGGCCACCCCGTGCGCGCCTCCCGCGTCTACGTCCTCGACTCCTCCCTCCGTCCGACGCCCCCCGGCGTCACCGGCGAGCTGTATGTGGCCGGGGCCTGTCTGGCCCGCGGCTATCTCGGCCGTCCGGAGCTGACCGCCGAACGCTTCGTCGCCGACCCGTTCGGCGCCCTGCACGGCGACTGTGGCGGCCGCATGTACCGCACCGGGGACCTGGTGCGCCGCCGTACCGACGGCACCCTGGAGTTCCTGGGGCGCGGCGACGACCAGGTGAAGATCCGCGGCTTCCGCATCGAACTCGGCGAGATCCAGGCGTCCTTGGCCGCCCACCCCGCGCTCGCCCAGGCCGCCGTGATCGCCCGTGACGCGGCGCACGGCAAGCGGCTGCTCGCCTACGCCGTGCCGCGCGAGGGCGCCGCCGTCACCCCGGACGCCCTGCGCGCCCATCTCGCGGAGACCCTCCCCGGGCACATGGTCCCGGCGACCGTGACACTCCTCGCCGAGCTGCCGCGCACCGCCAACGACAAGCTGGACCACCGGGCCCTGCCCGACCCGGAACCGGCCACCACTGGCCTCGCCCCCACCGCCCGCACAGCCTCCGCCTCCGCCTCCGGCGACCCGCACACCGAGGTCCTCTGCGGCCTCTTCGCCGATGTGCTCGGCCTGGAGTCCGGGTGGCCCTCACCCGACGCGGGCTTCTTCGACCTGGGCGGTCACTCGCTGCTCGCCGGGCGCCTGGCCGCCCGTATTCGCGAGCGGTTCACCGCCGCCGTCGGTATCGCCGACGTCTTCCGCGCCTCGAATCCCGCCGCCCTCGCGGCCGTTCTGCGCGCACAGGACGCCACGCCTCCGGTCACTCCGGCCATCCCCACGAGCCCCGGCTCCATCCCCCGTATCCCCCGCACCGACACCCTCCCCCTCTCCCCCGCCCAGCAGCGCCTGTGGTTCCTGCACCGCCTCGAAGGCCCGAGCCCCACCTACAACATCCCGCTCGTCCTGACCCTGAACGGCCCCGTCGACCACGCCGCGCTGCAGCTCGCCCTGCACGATCTGACCGCGCGCCACGAGACACTCAGAACGGTATATCCGGCCACTGACAACGCCCTGTCCGCCGACGCCGACGACCGCCCCCACCAGCGGATCCTCGACGCCGGGCACCCGTTGGCCCACCCCCGACTGCACCTCGGGCAGCTCACCGAAGGCGCCCTGACCGACGCCGTGCGGCACTGCTTCGACCTCGCCGACGAACCCCCGCTCCGCGCCACTCTGTTCACCGACCCCGCCGACCCCACCCGCCACACCCTCCTCCTGCTCCTCCACCACATCGCGGGCGACGGCGCCTCCACGACGCCCCTCTCCCGCGACCTCGCGACCGCGTACACCGCCCGCGCGGCGGGCCGCGCGCCCGGCTTCGCGCCGCTGCCCCTGCAGTACGCGGACCACAGCGCCCACCAGCAGAAGCTGCTGGCCGACGGCCTCGCGCAGACACACATCGCGCACTGGAAGGAGGCCCTCGCGGGCCTGCCCGACCAGCTGGAGCTGCCCACCGACCGGCCGCGCCCGCCCGTGGCCACCTCGGCGGGCGACACCGTCCCCTTCGCGCTGACCCCGGCCACCCACCGGGCCCTCAAGCGGCTCGCCGCCACGACCGGCGGCACGGTCTTCATGACCGTCCAGGCGGGCCTCGCCGCGCTGCTCACCCGGCACGGCTGCGGCACCGACATCCCCCTCGGCACCCCGGTCGCCGGGCGCGACGACGACACGACGGCGGACCTCGTCGGGTTCTTCACCAACACCGTCGTGCTGCGCACGGACACCTCGGGCGACCCCGGCTTCCGTACGCTCCTCGACCGCGTGCGGGGGACCACGCTCGCCGCGTACGAACACGACGTACTCCCCTTCGACCAGCTCGTCGAGGAGCTGAACCCGCCGCGTTCCCTTGCCCGGCACCCGCTGTTCCAGGTGATGCTGGCCTGGCAGTCGCTGCCCGACGGCGACTTCGCGCTCGGCCCGGACACCACGGCCCGCCTGGGCGCCGTGCCCTCGGGCACCGCCAAGTTCGACCTGACCCTGAACGCGGGCGAACTGCCGGACGACGGCGGCATATCCGGCTTCCTGGAGTTCCGCACCGACCTGTTCGACCGCACCACCGCGCAGGCTCTCGCGGACCGGCTCGCGCGCCTGCTCACCGCGGCCGCCGAGAACCCCGACACCCCTCTCGACCTCCTCCCCCTGCTCAGCGAGACGGAGCGCCACCAGGCCCTGGTCGCCGCCAACACCCAGCCGTACCAGGCAGGTTCGGCGGCCACCACGCTCGCCGACGTCTACGAGCAGGCTGCCGCCCGCCACCCCCGGCGCACCGCCGTCACGTACGAGGGCCATGCCCTCACCTACGCCGAACTGTCCGCCCGCGCCCACCAGTTGGCGCGCCTGCTCGCCGCGCGCGGCATCGGCCCCGGTTCCATCGTGGCGCTCGCGCTGCCCCGCTCCACCGACCTGGTGACCGGCCTGCTCGCGGTCGCGCTGTCCGGGGCCGCCTACCTCCCCCTCGACCCGGACTACCCGGCCGACCGCCTCGCCTACATGCTCGACGACGCGCGGCCCGCCGCCCTGATCACCGACACCGCGACCGCGCCCCGGCTGCCCGCGCAGGCGCAGGCCCTGCCGCTCGTCACGGTCGACGGCGAGGCCCCCGACGCATACCCCACGCACCCCCTCGGCCAGGCCGAACGCACCCGGCCGCTCACCCCGCGCGACCCCGCCTACGTCATCTACACGTCGGGCTCCACGGGCCGCCCCAAGGGCGTCGTCGTCACCCAGCACAACGTCACGCGTCTGATGACCGCCACCGACCACTGGTTCGGCTTCGACGAGAACGACGTGTGGACGCTCTTCCACTCCTACGCCTTCGACTTCTCCGTATGGGAGTTGTGGGGCGCGCTCCTGTACGGCGGCAAGGTCGTCGTCGTACCGCATCTGACGAGCCGCGACCCGGGCGCCTTCCGGACGCTGCTCGCCGACGAGGGCGTCACCGTCCTCAACCAGACCCCGTCGGCCTTCCACCAGCTCGCGGCCGCCGACCGCGAGGACCAATCGGGACGCGAACTCGCCCTGCGCTACGTCGTGTTCGGCGGCGAGGCACTCGAACTCGGCCGTCTCGACGAGTGGTACGACCGGCACGGCGACAGCGGTCCCACGCTCGTCAACATGTACGGCATCACCGAGACCACCGTGCACGTCTCCTACTTCGCCCTCGACCGCGCGACCGCCGCCGCCTCCACCTCGAGCACCATCGGCGTGAACATCCCCGACCTGCGCGTATACGTCCTCGACGACCGGCTCCAGCCCGTGCCGCCCGGCGTCACCGGCGAGATGTACGTCGCGGGCGAGGGCCTCGCCGACGGCTATCTCGGCCGCCCGGACCTGACCGCGACGCGCTTCGTCGCCGACCCCTACGCCGCGCTGTTCGGCGGCGGCGGCAGCCGCATGTACCGCTCCGGCGACCTCGCGCGGCGCCGCGCCGACGGCTCCCTGGAGTACTTCGGGCGGGCCGACCACCAGGTGAAGATCCGCGGCTTCCGCATCGAACTCGGCGAGATCGAGGCCGTGCTGGCGGGCCATCCCGCGGTCTCCGACGCCGCCGTCGTCGTCCGCGAGGACGTCCCCGGCGACAAGCGGCTCGTCGGCTACGCGGTGGCCGACGGCGCGGAACCGGCCGAGCTGCGCGAGCACACGGCCCGCGAACTCCCCGTCCACATGGTCCCCTCGACGGTCGTCCTGCTCGACCGACTGCCCCTCACCAGCAACGGCAAGCTGGACCGCAAGGCGCTGCCCGCCCCCGAGCGGCCCGCGTCCGCCGCCGCGGGCCGCGCCCCGCGCACCCCCCGCGAGGAGCAGCTCTGCGCGATCTTCGCCGAGGTGCTCGGCGCGGACCGGATCGGCGTCGACGACAACTTCTTCGACCTGGGCGGCCACTCGCTGCTCGCCGTACGCCTCGCGGGCCGCGTCAAGGCGGCCTTCGGCGCGGAGGTCTCCATCGGCACGGTCTTCCAGTCGCCGACGCCCGCGGCCCTCGACGCCGCGCTCGACGCCGGATCCGACCACCGCGACGACCCCCTGGACGTCCTGCTCCCCCTGCGCCCCGCCCGGCCCGGCGACCGCGCCCCCGTCCACTGCGTGCACCCCGCGGGCGGCCTGAGCTGGTGCTACGCGGGCCTGATCCGCCATCTGCCGGCCGACGTGCCGATCTACGGACTCCAGGCGCAGGGCGTCGGCACGGCCACCGCCGACGAGGAACTCCCGCGCACGCTCGAAGAGTTGGCGGCCCACTACGTCAGCCGTCTGCGCGAGGTCCAGCCCACCGGGCCGTACCGCCTGCTCGGCTGGTCGACCGGCGGCATCATCGCCCACGCGATGGCCGCGCACCTCCAGGAGACAGGACACGAGGTCGAACTCCTCGCGATCCTCGACGCCTACCCCGCCGAAGGCTTCCGCGACCTGCCGGTCCCCGACGAGGCCGAGGCCCTCGAATCGCTGCTCACCATGGGCGGCTACGGCCCCGACAGCCTCGCGGGCAAGGCCCTGACCACCCAGAACGTCGTCGACGTGCTGCGCCGCGAAGGCAGCCCGCTGGCCGCGCTCCCGCCCGCCACCTTCGAGGCGCTGCGCGACATCTACCTCAACACCAACCACCTCGTACGGGCCTACGACCACCGCCGCTTCGACGGCGACGTGCAGTTCTTCCGGGCCACGGTCGACACGATCGACGACACCCTGACGCCCGAGACCTGGACGCCGTACGTGACCGGGCGCATCGCCAACACCAACGTGGCCTGCTCCCACAAGGACATGACCCTGCCCGAACCGATCGCGCACATCGCCCGCGTGGTCGCCGACCGCCTTACCGAGCTGGAGAAGCAGCAGTGACGACGAGCGAAGCCCCCGCCAACCCCTTCGACGCGGAGGGCGAGTTCCTGGTGCTCGCCAACGACCGCGGCGAGCTGTCGCTGTGGCCGCTCTTCGCCGCCGTCCCCGAAGGCTGGTCGGCCGAGCACGGTCCTTGCCCGCGCCAGGACGCCCTGGACTGGGTCACGAACCGGTGAGCGGCGGCCTGCTGGTCAAGCCCCGGATCCGCCCGAAGGTCGCGGTCGTCCTCGTCTACACGGCCGCGATGTGCATGAACGGCCTCGACTCGACGATCGTCAACCCGGCCCTCTTCACCATCGCGGAGGACTTCGGCCGCCCGGTCTCGGCGGCCAACACCGTCGAGACGGCCTTCCTCGTCGCGCTCGCCCTCGCCCTTCCGGTGGCGGGCTGGCTCGGCGACCGGTTCGGCACCAAGCGGGTCTTCCTGCTCGCCCTCGCCGCGTTCACGGCGGCGTCGGCGGTGTGCGGCCTGGCCCCCGACCTCACCACCCTCGTGGTGGCGCGGGCCGCCCAGGGCCTGGCGGGCGGCCTGCTCACCCCGGTCGGCATGACCCTGCTGTTCCGCGCGTTCCCGCCCGAGGAACGCGTGAAGCTGTCCAAGGTCCTGATCGTGCCGACCGCGCTGATGCCCGCGCTCGGGCCACCGCTCGGCGGCTTCCTCACCGAACACCTCTCCTGGCACTGGCTGTTCTTCGTGAACGTGCCGATCGGCGCGGCCGCCGTACTGATCGGCGCGCTCGCGCTGCGCGAGCATGTCGAGGGCACGGAGGGCCGCTTCGACCACGTCGGGTTCTGGCTGGCCACGCCCGCGCTCGGACTCCTCACGTACGCGCTCGGCTTCGGCCCCTCGCACGGCTGGGGCCGCCCTTCGGTGGCGGTCAGCGCGGTCGCCGGTGTGGTCCTGCTGGTCGCCGCCGTGGTGCATCAACTCCGGGTGTCCGAACCCCTGTTGAAGCTCCGCCTGCTCGCCGACCGCGTCTACGGAGCGGCCTCCGCGCTCGCCCTGTTCAGCGCGGCGGGCCTGATGGGCGTCCTGTTCGTCTTCCCGCTCCTCTACCAGGCCGCGCTCGGCGCGTCCGCGCTGGATGCGGGCCTGTCCGTGTTCCCCGAGGCGCTCGGCCTGATGCTCGCGTCCCAGGCCGTCGACCGGCTCCTGCCGCGCCTCGGCCCGCGGCGCCTCGCGGTGCCCGCGCTGCTGCTCGCGGCCTGCGTCTTCGCGGCCCTCGCCGCGCCCGGCGTCGCGGAGAACGCGTGGGCCGTGCGGGGCCTGATGTTCGCCGTGGGTCTCGTCCTCGGCACGGCCGTCCTGACCATCCAGATCGCCGGGTTCGAGGAGGTCTCCCCGGCGGACATGGGGCAGGCGATGGGGCTCTTCCAGATCGTCCGTACGCTGGGCGGCGCGCTGGGGATCGCCGCGTGCGCGGCGGTGATCGGGGGGCATGGGACGGGGTTCTCGGACCCGGGGCCGTACCGGGTCGCGGTGCTTGTCACTGCGGGGCTTGTGGCGGCTGGTTCGGCACTTGCCTTGCGGCTGCCTCGGGTGGTGGCTGGTCCGCCTGGGCCTCCGTAGGCTGCGGATTCTGCGTTGCCTGCGCCCCGTCAGGGGCGCGGGGAACTGCGCGACAAGCCCCCACCCACCCGCAGACGACAACGGCCGCCCCTACGAACCCAACAGCCCCACAAGCCCCTCCACCAGCCCCCCACGCCAACACGCGTAATCGTGCCCCCCGTTGAATTCCGCGTAGGTCACCTCATAGCCCCGCGTCCGCAGGACATCCCGCAGGCGACGGTTCTCAGCGAGGAGCATCCACTCCTGGGCCCCCACCTCCAGGTGGAGCCGGACGGCCCGGCGCGGAGCCGTGGCGTACTGGCGGGTGAGCCATTCCGGGCCCGCGCCGTCGGGCGCGTTCTCGTCGGGCCACCAGAAGGAGCCGGACTGGGAGAGGGCGCGGCCGAACCGGTCGGGGCGGCGGTGGGCGGCGTACGCGGCGGTCAGGCCGCCCGCGCTCTGGCCCGCGATGACCGTTCGCTCCGGGGGCGCGGTGACGTCGTACGTGTCAGCCGCCCACGGAAGCAGCACATCGGCGAGCCAGTCGACGAACTCCCCGCTGCAGCTGAGGTCTTCCATGCGGCGCCCCATCGTGTCGACGAGGAGCAGCGCGGTGGGCGGCAGCGAGCCGGTGGCGTGCAGCCGGTCGAGCATGCGGGGGGCGTCGAGCACGGGCCCCCACATCTCGCCGTCCAGGAGGACGGCCACGGCGAGCGGCGTGACCGGGTCGGGCGGCAGGTGCAGGGTGACGCGCCTGCCGTCGACCTCGGCGGACAGGGTCTTCCCCGTGGTGGCCGCGTCCCCTTGGACGTACGGCTGTGGGGGCGCGTCCGGGAGTTCCATCACGGAGGCGGGGTTGCGGCCGTCGCGGGACGGGAGTCCGGGGGCGGCCGCGTACGGGTCGGGCACGGCCTCGTCGAGGACCTTCAGCCAGGCGGCGCGGTCGGTGCGCAGCGTCTCCTCGCGGGGGCCGTGGGCGACGTGGAACTGGTAGGAGGCGCGGTGGTCGGCGCGCAGCCGGTGGCTGAGCGCCCAGACGCCGGTGCCCGGCACCCGCTCCATGAGGTGCGGGGTGAGGTCGCCCGCGTGCCGGTCCTTGTCGGTGACGGTGTGCAGCAGCGCGAGGACGTCGGTGGCGGGGTGCCCCGGGTCGTCCCGCCACAGGAAGGTGACGAGGCGGTGGGCGGGGTCGCCGTCCGGGTCGGCCTCGACCAGCGGGGTGCCCTGCGCCTCCACCCGGTTCCAGAAGTCGCGTTCGGCCGCGGGCACTTGGGCGCGGACGGCCTGACGGAGCGTACGGAGAAGGGGACTGCGCACGGCGGGGACCTTTCTGGAGTCGGCACTCATACGCGGGTGGCCGCCGACCTGCCGAGCAGCACCCACAGCAGGAAGGGGCCGCCGAGGACCGTCGTGACGACGCCCACCGGCAGCTCCGATCCGTCGAAGGCGATCCGGCCGAGGGTGTCGGCGACGACGACGAGGGTCGCGCCGGTCAGCATCGAGCCGACCAGCGGCACCCGCAGCGGCCCGGCGAGGCGCGACGCGATGACGGGCGAGGCGAGGGCGACGAAGCCGACGGGCCCGGCGATGCCGACGGCGAGCCCGGCGAGGGCGACGGCGAGGAGCAGGCAGATCAGGCGGGTACGCCCGGCGTTGGAGCCGAGCGAGGCCGCGGTGGCGTCGTCGAAGCGGAGGACGCCGAGGTGGCGGGCGACGGCGAGGGCGAGCGGGACGAGGACGGCGAGCCCGATGAGGACGGGCACGGCCACGGAGTATCCGCGCCCGTTGAGGCTTCCCGATGTCCACACGTACAGCGAGCTCGCGGAGTTGAGGGAGCGGCGCGAGAGGACGACCTGGGTGACGGCGGAGGCGAGCGCGGACATGGCGAGGCCGACGACGAGGACGCGGTAGCCGCGCTGGCCGAGCCCGCCGGAGACGACGGTCACCACGACGACCGCGACGAGCGCGCCGATCGGCCCGGCCCACCAGGCGCCGAAGGACCCGGAGGCGCTGAAGGTGACGGAGACCAGGACGGCGGCGGTGGCGCCGTCGTTGACGCCGAGCAGTTCGGGGGTGGCGAGGCGGTTGCGGGCGAGGGTCTGGGTGAGGCATCCGGCGAGCCCGAGGGCCGCGCCCGCGGTGAGTCCGGCGACGATGCGCCCGAGCCGGAACTTCTGCACGAGCAGGACGTCGAAGTGGTCGCCGTACCCGAAGACGGCCCGGAAGGTCCGGGTGACGCTCATGTCGCTCTGCCCCGCGTACGCGGAGAACACGACGGCGACCACGAGCAGCGCGGCGAGCAGCAGCGCCGCGAACGTGGCACGCCGCGCGACGAGGAACGACAGGGGCCCGCGCCGCAGTACGAACGTGTCGGCGGGCCGCACCCGGGGCGTGCGCGCCGCACGCCGGGGCAGCCGGAGCGTGCGGCGCCGCTTCTTCTCGGCACCGCGTTCCTCGGCCGCGGGGTCCGTCATGCCCATCGTCGCGAGCTGCTTGGAGCGGACGATGAGGATGAGGACCGGGGCGCCGATCAGGGCCACGATGACGGAGACGGGGGCCTCGTAGGGCCGGGAGACCACGCGGGCGGCGACATCCGAGGCGGTCAGCACACAGGCCCCGATGAGCCCGGCGAGCAGCAGCCGCGCGGGCAGCCGGGTGCCCGCGATGGCGCGGGCGAGGAAGCCCGCGAGCAGCCCGAGGAAGGAGATGGGCCCGGCGAGCGCGACGGCGGCCGCGGTGAGCAGCGTCACGCCCACGGCGACGACGGTACGGATCACGGGCGGCCGGTGCCCGAGACTGCGCGCCAGGTCGTCGCCGAGCGCGAGGGCGGACAGCGGCCTTGCGACGAGGACGGCGACCAGGAAGCCCGCGACGAGCACGGGCGCGAGCCGCCCCAGCTCCCCGTACCCCTCGACCCCGGCGAGCGAGCCGAGCACCCAGAAGCGGAACTTGTCGTACGTCTCCGCGGAGTTGACGACGATGACGCTGGTGAGTCCGCCGAAGGTGGCGCCGAGCGCGGATCCGGCGAGCACGAGCCGCATGGGCGAGCCGCCGCCCTTGCGCCCGGCGATCAGCAGGACGAGCCCGCTCGCGACCACGGCGCCCACGAACGCGCACACCAGATAGGCGTATCCGGAATCGAGCCCGAGCAGCGCGATGCCCGCGACGACACCCAGCGAGGCACCGGCGTTGACGCCGAGCAGCCCGGTCTCGGCGAGCGGGTTGCGGGTGACGGCCTGCAGCAGGCATCCGGCGACGCCGAGCGCGCCGCCGACGAGCAGTGCGGTGAGCGTACGGGGGATGCGCAGATCGCCGACGACGAGGTCGAGCCGCGAGTCACCGCGCGCACCACCGCGGTTGAACAGATAGTCGAGGACGCCGCCGGGCCCGACCTCGCCCGCGCCGACGCTCAGCGAAAGGGCGGCGAGGAGGAGAACGGCGCACGTGAATCCCGCCACTGCCCAGGCGACGGTGCGCCGCGGCGCCCGCGCGGGAGCCGCCCCAGGACCGCTTTTCTCGACCAACTCACCCTGGTCGTCGGGGTGTTGGGGGCCGGAGGCTTTGACCCCCGCACTCGGCATGCGCATAAGGTGAGGCTAGCCTAACTGTTTGAATGGGGTAGCGACCTCTGGGCAGTAGTTATACGTTAGGTTAGGCTTACCTAAAAAGTTGGGGGAGGTCGCTCACACCATGCCAGAGCACATACCGCAGGAGCCGGGCGAGTTCGCCGGACGCACCGCGCTGGTCACCGGCGCGGGCCAGGGCATCGGCGCCGCGGTCGCCACCGCACTCGCCGCGCGCGGCGCCCACGTCGTCGCCACCGACCGCGACGCACACGGCATCGACGAACTGGCCGCGGCCGCAAGGGACACGTCCCACCGCATCACCCCCCGCGTGATGGACGTGACGGACCCCACCGCCGTCACCACCGTCATCGCCGACATCGTCCGCGACCACGGCGCCCTCGACCTCCTCGTCAACGTCGCCGGAATCCTGCGCACCGCCCCCGTCGCCGAACTGACCGACGCCGACTGGGCCGACACCTTCGCCGTGAACACCACCGGCGTCTTCCACACCTCCCGCGCCGCGGCCGCCCACATGACCGCGCGCGGCTCCGGCTGCATCGTCACCGTCGCCTCCAACGCCGCCGGCATCCCCCGCACCGGCATGGCCGCGTACGCCGCGTCCAAGGCGGCGGCCACGATGTTCACCAAGTGCCTCGGCCTGGAGATCGCCCGCAGCGGCGTCCGCTGCAACGTGGTGGCCCCCGGCTCCACGGACACGGCGATGCAACGGGCTTTGTGGCCCGAAGGCCAGTCGGAGGCCCCCGCCGCCGTCATCGCGGGCGACCCCGAGACGTACCGCACAGGCATCCCCCTGGGCCGTATCGCGGACCCCCAGGACATAGCCGAGGCAGTCGTCTTCCTCGCCTCCGACAGGGCCCGCCACATCACCCTCCAGGAGCTGTACGTGGACGGCGGAGCAACTCTGCGCTGAGCCGCAGCCGCAAGACGGCCCGAGGGGCCGCACAACGGGGTGGACCCAAGCCACAAGAGCACCCCGCACCCACCCGAGCCCAAGAATTGGAGCCCCCGTGTCGACGGCACCCGAGGTCGCCACACACGTCACGAAGACGACGGCCGCCGAACAGGCGCACCCCGCCGTAGGCGCGGCCACGTCCCTCCTGGACGCCTACACCCCAGGCGCCCGGTTCCTCGCGACACCGACCCGCACCCTGCTCGCCGAGGGCGTCCACGCGGAAGTCCCGCACGACGAGAGACCCTTGCCGCACCGCATGGCGGCCACCCTCGCCGACGCCCGCCGCACGGGCGTGACCAAGCCGTACGTCGTGGGCGCGATCCCCTTCGACCACACGGCCCCCGCGGCCCTCGCCGTCCCCGCCGCCCTGCGCACGGCACCCCCGCTCACCGCGGACCCGCTCATCGCGCTCCCCGCGGAGACCCCGGACGCCACCGACTGGCAGATCCGCCCCGTCCCCTCCCCCGAGGCATACGGCGCGGGCGTCGCATCGGCCGTGGACCGCATGTGGCGCGGCGACTTCAGCAAGGTCGTCCTGGCCCGCACCCTCGAACTCACCGCGCCCGCCCCCCTGGACCTCCCCGTGATGCTCCAGCGCCTGGCCCGCCGCGACCCCTCCGGCTACACCTTCGCGCTGCCCACGGCCCCCGGCCGCACCCTCATCGGCGCCAGCCCCGAACTGCTCGTCTCGCGCCGCGGCCACCAGGTCGTCGCCAACCCCCTCGCGGGCTCCACACCCCGCAGCGACGACCTCGCCGAGGACGTGCGCCGCGCCGCCGCGCTCCTGGAGTCCGCCAAGGACCTGCACGAGCACGCGGTCGTGGTGGACGCCGTGCACCAGGCGCTCGCCGCCTCCTGCACGGACCTGACGGTCCCGCCCCGCCCCACCCTCATCCGCACGGCGACCATGTGGCACCTGTCCACGACGATCACCGGCACGGTCGCATCCCCCGAGACCTCCGCACTCGAACTGGCCTGCGCGCTGCACCCCACCCCCGCGGTGTGCGGCACCCCGACGGCGACCGCGCGGGACGTGATCCGCGAGACGGAGCCGTTCGACCGCGGCTTCTTCACCGGCATGGTCGGCTGGGGCGACGCGAACGGCGACGGCGAGTGGGTCGTGACGATCCGCTGCGCCGAGGCCGAGGAGCGCAGCCTCCGTCTGTACGCGGGCGCGGGCGTGGTCGCCGCGTCGGACCCGGCGGCGGAGACGGCCGAGACGGGCGCGAAGTTCCGTACGTTCCTGAACGCGGTAGGAGCGGAACTGTGAGCATTCCTATGGGCACTCCCGCGGGCACCCCCGAAGCCCCCACCTGGCCCGAGGAGTTCGCGGCCCGCTACCGCGCCGCGGGCTGGTGGCGCGGCGAGACGTTCGGCCGGCTGCTGCGCGACCGGGCGGCCGAACACCCCGACCGGATCGCGATCGTCGACCCGGCGTCGGACCGCCGCTGGACGTACGGCGAACTGGACCTGCGCGCCGACCGGCTCGCCGCGGGCCTGCTGGCCCGGGGCATCGCCAAGGGCGACAAGGTCGTCGTCCAGCTCCCGAACATCGCCGAGTTCTTCGAGACGATCTTCGCCCTGTTCCGCATCGGCGCGCTGCCGGTCTTCGCGCTGCCCGCGCACCGCGAGACGGAGATCCGCTACTTCTGCGAGTTCACCGGGGCCGCGGCCTACGTCATCCCCGCCGAGCACGGCGGCTTCGACTACCGCGACCTGGCGGCGAAGGTCCTGGCCGAAGTCCCGTCCCTGCGGCATGTGTTCGTGGCGGACGGCGACCCGGGCGCGTTCGAGGCGCTGTCCGACGTACCCGCGGAACCGGTCGAGATCCCCGACCCGCCCACCCCGTCGGACCTGGCGTTCCTCCAGCTCTCCGGCGGCTCGACGGGCGTACCGAAACTGATCCCGCGCACCCACGACGACTACATCTACTCGCTGTGGGGCTCCAACGAGCTGTGCGCGGTCGACGAGTCGTCCGTCTACCTGGTCGCCCTGCCCGCGGCCCACAACTTCCCGCTCTCCTCGCCCGGTTCGCTGGGCGCGCTGTACGCGGGCGCCCGCGTGGTCCTGTGCCCGCAGCCGAGCCCCGACGTCGCCTTCCCGCTCATCGAGTCCGAGGGCGTCACCATCACGGGCCTCGTGCCCCCGCTCGCCCTCGTCTGGACGGAGGCCGCGCCCGCCACGGCGTACGACCTGAGCAGCCTGGACGTACTCCTCGTCGGCGGCGCCAAGTTCAGCGAGGAGGCGGCCCGCCGGGTCAAGCCCGCCCTGGACTGCACGCTCCAGCAGGTCTTCGGGATGGCGGAGGGCCTGGTCAACTACACACGCCTGGACGACGACACGGAGACGATCGTCACGACCCAGGGCCGCCCGATCTCGCCCGACGACGAGATCCGCGTCGTCGACGACGAGGACAACGACCTGCCCGTCGGCGAGACGGGCCACCTCCTGACCCGCGGCCCCTACACGATCCGCGGCTACTGGAACGCGCCCGAGCACAACGCCCGCTCCTTCACCCCCGACGGCTTCTACCGCACCGGCGACGTCGTCCGCCTCACCGGGACCGGCCACATCGTCGTCGAGGGCCGCGCCAAGGACCAGATCAACCGCGGCGGCGAGAAGATCGCGGCGGAGGAGGTCGAGAACCACATCCTCGCCCACCCCGCCGTGCACGACGCCAACGTCGTCGCCGAGCCCGACCCCTACCTGGGCGAGCGGACCTGCGCGTACGTCATCCTGCGCGCCGGAGCCGACCCGGTGAAGCCGATCGCGATCAAGAAGTTCGTACGGGAAAGGGGCCTGGCCGCGTACAAGGTGCCGGACCGCGTCGAGTTCGTGACGGCATTCCCGCAGACGGGCGTAGGCAAGATCTCCAAGAAGGACCTCCGCGCCGCGGCGACCCCCTCCGCTCCCTCCACCCAGCAGACCTGAACGGAAACACCCTCCCCATGGCCCTCCCCGCCATCACCCCCTACCCGATGCCGTCGGCCGACGAGCTGCCCGCGAACCGCGTCGACTGGACGGTCGACCCGTCCCGCGCGGTCCTCCTCGTCCACGACCTGCAGAACTACTTCCTGTCGGCGTACGACCGCGAGGCCTCCCCGGTCCCCGAACTCCTCTCCGCCGTCCGGGAGTTGAAGGAACAGGCCACCCTCCTCGGCATCCCCGTCGTCCACACGGCCCAGCCCGGCGGCCAGACCCCCGCCGAACGCGGCCTCCAGCAGGACTTCTGGGGCCCCGGCCTGCCCGACGACGCCCAGGCCGCAGCGATCGCCCCCGAGATCGGCCCCGCCCCCGCCGACACCGTCCTCACCAAGTGGAAGTACAGCGGCTTCGTCCGCACCGACCTCCTGGAACGACTGCGCGAACAGGGCCGCGACCAGCTGGTCATCACCGGCATCTACGCCCACATCGGCGTCCTCATGACGGCCTGCGACGCCTGGATGCAGGACATCCAGGCCTTCGTGGTCGCCGACGCCGTAGCCGACTTCTCCGCGGACGACCACGCGATGGCACTGCACTGGGCGGCAGGCAAGTGCGCGGTGGTCACCACAACGGAATCCGTCTTCCCTTCCCCTTCCCCCTCCCCTTCCTCTTCCCCTTCTCCGGAAAGCTGAGCGCCCCATGCCCCTGACCCTCGACCAACTCCGGGCCGACGTCGCCGACGTCCTCGGCGAGGACCCGTCCGACATCCCCGCCGACGAAAACCTCGTCGACTACGGCCTCGACTCCGTACGCCTCATGACCCTCCTCGGCCGCTGGCGCCGCGACCACGGCGTCACAGCAACCTTCGCGGACCTGGCGGAGCAGCCGGCACTGGAGAAGTGGGTACCGCTGCTCACGACCGACCGGTAACACACAGCCTCGAGTCCACCACCCTGCGCAACCCCTCAACCACCCCACCCACCCCCACCACCAACACGGCCCCACCCCACCGAGGCCATCCGCTACCCTGTCAGTGGTCATGCCGGAACCCCACCGGCCATGCCAGCCCCGCCTTCGTAGCTCAGGGGATAGAGCACCGCTCTCCTAAAGCGGGTGTCGCAGGTTCGAATCCTGCCGGGGGCACCATGCCTGACCAGGCAAGACAGGGTAAGAAAGCTCCCTCGGAGATCACACCGAGGGGGCTTTTTGTCCTGTTTGGGGCGCGGCGGGGGACAAGCGGGGGACGAAACGAGCGTTCCCAGTGGCGCCGAAGTGAAAAGCGGGCATCACCGCTTCGATCCCTACGCGGAGCAGGTAAGGGGGAGCGTGTAGACCGGGGGCGAAGGGGGTTACAACAGGCGGCCGCGGGGTCGGCGAGCGCGACAGGGTGGTGCTGCATTTTGCATGCACCGACGCTAATGTGAATGCATGACGGTTTTGACGATCCGGGACATGCCCGATGACCAGATGCAGACCCTCAAGGTCCGAGCCGCCCAGGCCGGGCAGAGTCTGCAGGCTTACGTGAAAGACGTCCTGGCGCGCGAGACGGCCAAACCGACCCTGGGCGAGATGATGCAGCGCCTGGACCGTGAAGCGACCGCCGACGTCAGCACCCGCGACGTACTCGAGGCCATTGACGAGATGAGGGCCGGGCGTTGATCGTCCTCGACTGCTCGGCCCTGGTACCCACCCTGACTTCCCGGGCCACCGACGCCCACCTTCTGCGTGCGCGTATCGCCGAGGCAACCACCGTCTTCGCCCCCACTTTGCTGGACTACGAGATCCAGTCCGCGCTCCTTGGCATGGAACGCGGCGGGAAACTGACCGAGCACCAAGTCGCCAAGGCCATCGGCGACTACCGGCAATTGCCCTTGACCCGGCACGACACTCTGCCGTTCTTCGACCGCGTCCGCACCCTGCGCCAGAACCTGTCCGTCTACGACGCCCAGTACGTCGCCCTCGCTGAAGTCCTCGGCACCCCGCTGGTCACCTGCGACGCACGCATCGCCCGCAGCGGCGCAGCCAAGTGCCCTGTCGAAGTCTTCGCTGCCTGACCCTCGATGCGGCCTCCAGAGGAGATCACTGGTCACGGGCCGAAAGAGCCTCGAATCCCGATCACGGATTACGGATCACCTGAGCAAGCGGCATCGGCCTCGCGCGCCAGGCCCACTCTGTAGCCTGAACTTGACTGCATAGTTCGCAGATGCCCACATCACGGGGAAACTTCAGAAACGTCACCACGCACACCCGTGATGAACTGAGTGAGCAAGAGGCCATGGAACCTCTCCCCGCCTACAGCTACCTCGCCCGACTGCTCGACACGGATCTACCTGGATCGAGCTGACCGGCGACGGCTCGCCGGCGCGAAGGCGTCGATCGTTCCCGCACCCCTACCCGGTGTGTTGTTCCATCCCTGGATGCGGTCGGCGAGATTCTTAAGACGAGAATCTCCAGGTTCGACGGCGATTTGGAAGTGGGACTGCTTCACTGGCTGCAGCTGCCCGCCCCACACAATGATGCCTTCGCAGTCTGCAAGTATGTCTGTGACGACGATCTGCTCGGCTTTGCTCATGCCGGTGTTCTTGACGTCAGCTCCCAGCGGGTAGTGCATGGGTCGGATCGCGATGGCCGTGCCCGACAGGTGGTTCGACTCGAATGCCGAGTCGAACTTACGATCCGTCGTGTGCCCCTGGAGGTCACCGGGCATGAGCATGTCGACTTCGTAGGCGAACCGGCGAGCGACGTAGAGCAGAACTGTTGCGACGTCCCCCTCCCGCAAGGAAACGTCGACGTTAGTGCCTTCGACCCGGAACTCCCTGGCCTGGTCGAGGGTGGGCCAGCCGTTTTCAGATTCGCTCTTGGTCCAGGCGCGCTCGTTGGCGGTAGGAGCGGCCTGTGCTGGGCCGGCGGCCGCGACGGCTATTGCTGCTCCAGCCCCGAGGCTGAGAACCCGTCTACGCGTCAAGCTCGTTGTCATGGGGGGCCCTTCTGCGCTTAGAGCGGTTGATGAGTAACAGGGTGAAGCAGACGGTGGCGCAGGCCAGCCCCATGTAAAGCAGAGGCGTGGTCCAGAACGACACATTGTTGGTGCTATGTCCGCTGCTCCAATGGCAGGTAACGGATGGGGGGAAGTGGTGGATGGTCGCTGACGTCAGGCTGTATTCCGCCGCGAAGTCCACGTAGTCGCCACTGGCGGTCTTCGTTGCGCAGAGGTCGAGTGGGTGCGTGTAGGCGAGACCATAGAAGGTGCCAGCACCGTAAGCGGCGAGGGCCACGGCACTTCCGACCGCGGCCAGGCGGGCCGTCCGTGTGGGCTTCTTCCTGGTCACCCACAGTCCGTAGGGGAACACTGCGATGACGAAGAGTAAGAGTGTGATCGCGGGCGGGCCGAAGAGTGCGAAGAGCTCCATGCGTCCTGACGCTACTTCGATCCAAGGAGCCGCTGCTGGTTGGCCTGGTACTGAGCTCGCCGGAGCGTTTCCGTGTTGGCGTGCTGCATGAGGTTGTTGCCGAATGCGTTGCACCACGCGTCGAGCTGGTCGGCAGGGAGGGCGTGCGGCATCAGGGTGGGGAAGCCGCCGAACTGCTGGATCAGGCTTATGCGGCCGCCCACCAGGATTGCCCCGTCCGCGCTGGCGGGCTCGTCCGTGAGCATCTTCTTCGCCTGAGCGGCTGCTTCGCTCTTGGTGCCACCGAACCGCTGGTGCACGTAGTCCCTGAACCGGGTGAGACCGCCGCTTCCTTGGTAGTGATCGCGGACCGCCTCGACGATGCTCTTACCGCCACGCACGGCTTGGGCGATGAGGTATCCGTCGGCGTCTTCGACGAGGTCGGTGAATCCGAAGCTGGAGAAGACGCCGATCTTGCCCATCTTCTCGTTGACGTAGGTAGCGCCAGAGGCGTAGGAGTCATGGTCCCGCCGCCATTCGCCGTACAAAGTCATCAGGTCGCCGCCCCAGCCGGCGACGTCACCAAGACTGATGTTTCCCGACGGGTTGGGCTTGACGAACTGGCCGTTCGCCGTGGCCATCAAGTGCTCGATTCCAAGGTGCTGGCCGGTGAACGGATCCTTAAACTCTGGCCAGATACTCAAATTACGGTCGTTCACATATGAGACGAAGCCGCCGTCCACTTTCCCGATCAACGCTCGCCACGGATTGCCGTTGTACGATTCGCTGCGGAGGTATTCCATGACGAGCTGGTTCGGGTTGCCCTTTCCGTACGCCTTGGCCAAGTCATAGAGGGACTTGATGTAGTTAATGAATTCATCTGCGGGTGAGGACGGTCTGTTGACGCTGCTCTGGCCCGGGTCGCTACCGACTCGGTGAGCGTCTCGGTCCAGCCAGAAGGTGTCTGTTCCGCTGGTGACCTTGTATTCTTTGATTTGATTGAAGGACCAGTTCGCTGGGAGGGAATAGCCAAGGTTGCCTGAGAAGCCCCAGGACATGCCGGACACGAACGAGTAGCGGGCGTAGGTCTCCTTCGTGACCTCGGCACACACGTGCCGAGATCCGTATACCCCGTGCACGTACCGCTTTCCCTTGCTCCCGAGCCCGGACGCGACACCTCGGAAGTAATTTAGGATAAGCGGCATATCGCCATCGGTGGCGTCGTAGTCGACGGCGAAGTAGATGATAGTTCCTCGGTTGAAACCGAAGTGCACGGCTTGGTTGTGGGCCTTCTGCGCGTGGGCATACCCGTTCCCGTAGTAGTACTCGGACAGGGACCTACCGTTGTCCTGAAAGATCGGAAAGACCCGAAGTCCGCCATCGAAGATGGTGGCGAGCTCACCTTCTTCGAGCATCTTCGATCCGCCGCCGCCTGACGCCTCGTTTAGGTATCTGCCGACATATCTGTAGCCGTCACTGTACATTTTCTTGGCGCGTGACGCCGTGATTGTGTAGGCGGTATCGGAAGCGGTGACCGGGCGGTCCGGGTCCCCCATCGATACGAGGAGTTGAGCCCATGTCGCATAGTTGCCACGGCCGTCGGCGGATATCTCAGAGAACCGCTGGAAGGTGGTGACGAAGGTTGCCAGATTGCTGTCGAATTTAGTCTTGAACACCGTATTCGTCTCGACGGTATCTCCGCTTGAGTTTACAGTGACGATCGGCTGGTTGAAGACACACGCGGCGGAGAACAGCTGGACGTAGATCCCAGACGAGCCTTCCGAGACGACGGCCTTGGATTTCAGGCCGTCTTGCGTTCCTGCCCCAAAGTTACCGGTGGCGTCTGCTTCGGCGATGCCAATTTCCAGCTGGATGGCCTTCATCAGGTTCTGCTGGACACTGCGGGAGTAGTGTCCGTCGGCCGGTCCAATGTCGACCGTCTTCTTTGTCCAGTAGCGCCCGTTCAGCCACTGCTGGATGGAGCGCACCTCCTCCGACCCACCGGCGGTGAGTACGTAGGCATCCATATTGAGCAGCGCCTTGAACACCTTCGCATGGAGGGTGCCGCTCTGCGAGAGGCCCATATTGCTCTGCATCTTCTTGACGGCAAGCGCGATATCCGGGTCGTAGTAGCCAGTGTCGGAGTATCCACCGGTGTACCCTTTACAGAATAATCCGTATCGGATGATTTTCACGATGTTTTTGTTCTTTGCCCAGCCGCTTTCGAGCTCGCCGAGCGCCGCGAGTTTGGAAAGGGTTCCATCGCCGAAGTTCGCCGCTACGGGGCTGATGCCTAGTTCCTTCTGCAGCCCCATGATGAGGGCATACATCGTGGACCAGCCGATCTTGCCGTCTTCTGGGCACTTCTTGTAGCCATCGATGCTCTTGTAGGTCGAGTTGACCCACTTCTGCGCTTCGAGGACTTTCTCGTCGGCCATGCCGGATCTCCTGAAATTCTTGACAGATTAGGGAACAGAGGCAGGCGACGCCCGCTATTAGAATGAGACGTCCTGCCTGTCGAGCAGTCGCACGCTGCGGGGTGCGACTGCCGTGATGTACTCAGGTGCCGAACCAGGCGTGGTCGACATGCGTGGTTCTAATGAATCGCTGACGTGTCGTGCCGAGAAGCCGGTCGTGTGGCGTCCGGGGCTGTCGTTGTCATCGTCGGAGGACATCGACGGGTGCGATGCGGGCGCTCGCCAGCCGGCCATCAAGCAGGATCGTGACCGTTGGTGTCTACGACACTTTTGGCCGGCGCGGCCGCGGAGCCGATGGAGTGCGGACCGCGCCTGAGACGTCCTACAGATTCTGCTTACTATTGCGGACAGTGGCGAGTTTCATTTCCCGCACCGGGTCCAATTTGCTGGAGTGCGCAGCGATCAGACTCTTCTGAATGTCGACCTCGACGCTATGCCACACCGTGAGGACCTTGGCCTCTTCCTTGCATTGGGCGTCAGCAGTCGCGGTCTTGATCTCGGCGTCCGACGGTTCACCTTCCGACCACTTGGGGTCATTGTTCGCATCTATAGGTGATGCGTATGAATATCCCTTTCCCTTCATGCAGGTCGCCCACGAAGAGAAAGCTTTCTCTACTTTCGGGTCGGTGAGAGATTTCTCGTACGACTGGCCGTCGAGATCCTCGATGGTGGTGTCGTTGAGATAGGTGCTAGACCGGCCTTCGGTGACCTTGCTAAGAGCCTGCCCATAGCAGCCATCCTTGGGTATGGCTTCCCCTTTCGCTGTCTTCTTTACGGCCTTCGGTGCACCATCGGTACGCTCGGGGGATACGCCGTCGAGTGCGGCTTCCTCTTCGGCAGTAAATTCCGGCTCCTGTCCTCCGACGGTGCCACTGCGGGAGGCGGAAGCAGCCGTGTAGGCGGGTCGATAGCCGTACTTGCCGGCTTCTGCCACGCTGTAGGTGCCGTAGCGGAGATCTTCGTGGCCTTCGAGGTCACCAGCGACGGGCACGGGCTTGAAGTCGAAGTCCTTAAACCCGAGGTCGACCATGCAGGATCCTGTTAGGGACCACGTTGCCTGCTGACTCAGCTCATACTCAGCCGGTGAGAGCTGATAGGAATCCAACGGCAGAGCCATCGCTGCAACTTCCCGGATGGGTGAGCCTTGGACCTTCTTCGACCCGCCCCCCTTGTGACCGTCCGCCTTGGGTGCCTCGTGGCTGTTGCGGGTGTCAGTTCCCTCGGAACTGGACGTGCAACTGGAGAGAACCAAAGCGCCAAAAGCAGCGACTAACGCTACCGAGGTATGTCTCGTACGCATCGATGGAGTTCCTTTCCCTGGTCAGTGACCGGAGCCGTCACCGTGGCGGGGGTACCAATTCGTGGACGAATTCTTGTTCTTCACTGCCGAGCTCAGGTTCTTGCGCCCCTGTGGCTTGAGCGAGTTGTAGGGGCCCTTCCACCAACGGTCGCGGTGCACGCAGAAGGACGTGTTGCGGGTGCGACTGTCCCACGATGCGGCATGGTTCTCGACAGGCCGCCCCGCTCCGGTTCCAGTGCCGGGTTTGAAGACCTGGCCGTCGAGGTTAGCGGCACCGTTGACAATCGGCCCGACAGCGCCAGCTTGATTTGAGTTGAAATAGAAGCAGGCCTGGTAGTTGTTGCAACGGCGAGTGGGGCCTTGTGGGGTGACATCGGCGAATGCCGACGGCGCAGTAACTGGAACGGCTATCGCTGCCGCGGTCGCTAACGTCACGAACAGGCTGGACTTTCTCACAGGTTCTCTCTCGTCACTAAGGAAGGGGGATCGAATGGGCGGCCTCTGAGGATCGCGTGAAAAGAATCCAGCTGGAGAGGCTTCACGATGCGGACCAACATGGTCAGAGTGTGCCGAAGTCGCTGATGGCGCCCTGCCATCAGCGCAGATAGGCGGCAAATGCTGTGCCTGCCGCGAAGGCTAGCCGGTCAGACTGACACCATGACCCAACTCCAGCGCGACGGCAGAGCCATTCAAGCTTGCATTCAGACGGGCCAGAATCTTCCTGCCCATAGAGTCGGCCCCCAGCATCGTACGCACCAGCTCCACCCCCCAGTGGCTATTGCGCGACTGTCGCCCGTAACCATAGGCAGTCAGGGCGCGCCCCAGCGGTCACGAGACTTTCACTTAGCACTACAAAATGGTGTAACACGGACGGTGTTATTTGCGTCAAGAAGTCCAGACCAAGGGCTCTCGGTGTGGTGAAACTGAGGACCAGCGCGAGCGGAACTCTACCTCTCACTTGGAACAGAGGGAGCGCGAAATGGCCTCTTGCTGCTTTGTGACCTGCCATAACGCCATAGAGTGCGCAACAAATTGATTAAATCCGTGCGGCTGGCTCATCGAAGGTGCGAACGATCTTCAAGAGGGTAAAGGGGCAGCATCAGGCCACACCCGGGCACCGCCTCCTGCGGTACTCCCGCTCTGAACACGGCCTCGCTGAGACTCTCACGGAACAAGACATCGCAGGCTGGAGGCAAAGCTCAAGTGGCCGATACTCCCCAGGTTCAGATGGGGAGGTCGCACGCCGGGTTCTCGCCGACGAGCGTGACTGAGCCTCTTTTACTGTGCCGCAGGGTTGAATTGGGCTGGCCAGCGGGGGTAGGGCTCCGCTCTCCGCCGCGGCGCCCTGGTGGTTCACCCGAGCGTGACAAGGGCTCATGCGGCGGGGAGCCGACCGCCTGGACCGGCTGATCGGCCACTTCGACCGCGTCGAACTGCACTTCCTGCCCGCGTATTCGCCCGAGCTGAACCCCGACGAGGTGGTCAACGCCGACCTCAAGCGCAGCCTGCCGATGCACAGCCGAGCCCATGAGCAGGCTCAACTCGCGGCGGATACCCACCGGTTCTTCCATCGACGTCAATGCCAACCACACGTCGTCCGTGGCCATTTCGGCGGACCGCACATCCGCTACACCGTCGAATAGAACCCTTTGAGTTTCGGATCAATAGCCGTAGCCCTGTAGTTCGGCGGCACTGGAACCTTGTCCGGGGCGTGCTCGTGATTGCCGGTGTCTTCGTCGCTATCCGCCCTCTTCCCAGCCCTCTTGACATCGTCGTCCCCGTGATCATTGCGGTGGGCCTCGGGAACACCATGGGAGGTAGGAGGCCGCGGGAGTGAACCCGTCTCTCGGCGGAGCACTAGCCCTCGGCCGCACCAGCGCAGCAGAACGTCCGGCTGGACCATGCCCGCCTCCGACCTCATCGGCTGCACCCGCCGTGGTCATCCTCCGTCGCTGTCGGTGTGTCCGCCTGCCCACACTCGGGTGGGCACCGAACGTGGCGGCAGCGAATGGAGGGGCTGTGGTCCACGTCTGGGAAATCTTTCGGGCATCCGCCGCCCAAGGCCGACCCGAATCCCGCCGTTCACCGCAGTCATCCGCGCACGTGAGCCAAATATCGCGACCTATCAGGGACAGAAGAGCTCACCCCGCCATGGCGGAGTAACACCTTGAAGAGAAGCCGGACTCGGTGCGCTCCTAGCGACCCCGTCGGGCTCCGAGTCCGGGGATTCGTCCGAGGCTTCCGTACTGGGGCACGGCCTGGCCTCTGGTGTAGTGCGGGCGCGTGTGGATGGTCGGGCAGTGGGAGGGACGCTAGTCAGACGCGTGAGGCTCCCAGCCGGCCTCACCAGCATTAGCCCAAGGGTCGGGGACCCCGCGGCGGATCAGCGACACCTCACCGACCGATCAGCCCGTGCCCACCGCCCGGCCCGTACGCAGTTGCGTGTCCCCTCGCCACACTCCGCGACATGAGGATAGAACCACTGAAATTGGCGTTAATCAGACGAAGATCAACCCTGAAGATGGCTCAAAATGGGTGTCGAGCTTCGGCGAGGGTGTCGATTCTGGGATGGAATCCGATCACTTCGGCTCAAGCCTCCCCCGTATGGCGACCGCCCGCTCACTCAGACCCTCCCAAGCACCAACTGATCGGCCTCGGGTTGAACGAGGGCGTGAACCCTGAACGGTGGTCACCGAATCAACCCACGGCCACCACCTGCAGCGATCTACACGTCGCTCCCCACACCCAGACGACCACCCGACGGGATGTGACTTCCGGGGGACACACGGGGGACAGAACCCCGAGGATGACCGAGGAGAGATAGGGACAGACAGGGTAAGAGCTCCCGGGCCGACCAAGGCCCCGCCTTCCCCACGAACAGCCGCCTGACCTGCACTTATAGCCTCTGACCTGCGGGAACGGGTACGGTCGTCCGCGGACGACAAGACTGGTTCGGGTCGTGCTCCTAAAGCGGGTGTCGCAGGTTCGAATCCTGCCGGGGGCACGTATTGCATCCGTACGGTCCGTACGGAGTGTGCTTGGGCAAGGGCCCGCGACTTGGGTGGTCGCGGGCCCTTGTGTGTGCCTGGGGCCGGAGCCGGTGATCGCCTCCGCCGCGCGGCTGATCTCCGGTAGCCGGTCGGCAGGCAGCCTGATACTGAGGGTGACGTCGTCGCTGTTCGCGTGCAGGCGGATGGTGAGCTGGGTGATCTCGTAGAGCTGGCGTTGGAGCCGCTCCGGGGCGTGGCAAAGGTTGAGCGCCAGGTACGGGAGAGCGTCCAGGAGGTCGGCCGTCTGCGGAGTCCGGTGGGCTGGATCGGCGGCGTCGGCCACGTCCAGGTCGGTGAGGACGGCGAGAGTGGCCTTCCCCTGAGCCTCCAGCTCGTTGTAGGCGTGCCGGAGTCCCTGGACGAAGGGGTCGTCTGGGGCGCCCTCCTCGTCCTGTACCTGGCGGAGGATGTTCCCCTGACGGCGTTCGACATCGGCGAGGGCCCTCTGATGACGTTCCCGCTCGGCCTGACGTTGCCGCACCGCGCGGCCGTCGGCGTCCCGCAGGTCTGCGGCGAGGAGCCCACGGCGCTGTGGCCCGAAGACACGGTCCGCGAAGAAGCAGCCGATGGAATCGAGAAGGTCAGACTCGTTGATGTAGAGGGTCTTGGGGTGTCCGGCGTAGGTGTCTGGGCGGCCGCGATTGTTCGCCCGAGGCCAGCACGTGTAGTACGTGGTGCGGTGCCGGTGGTTACCGAACATCCGGCGACCACAGGCGCAGTGGATCAGGCCACGCAGGACGTAGGTGCGACGGGCCGCAGGGTGCTTGTTGAGGTCGTTGCCGTCACGGGACCCACGCTTGTCCTGACGGCGTGCAGCCAGCTCGTCGAACATCCACTTGGGGATCAGCGGCTCGTGCACCGGCTCCGGCGACCACACCCACAGCTGAGGACCGTTGACGGCACCACGCCTGGACCGCGTCGCTCGGCGGTTGAAGACCTGATAGCCGGTGTACTTCGGATTGCGGAGCAGATCGCAGACGGTGGACTTGCTCCAGGCCCCGCGCGCCCGTGCGCTGCCACCGGGCGGCGTGGGTGGTGGGTATGCGTCGGGGTCGGCGTTGAGCCGGTCCACGATCGTGGAGTACCCGATGCCTTCGTGATGGCGCCAGAGCGCGATCTGTGTGACCGTCTCCGCCTTCACCCCGTCCGGTTCCAACCGGCTCTTGGTCGCACCTCGCGCGGCCTTGGCCGGGTTGGGGTGACGGTAGGCCTTCGCCTTGTAGCCGTAGGGCGGCTTCCCAATGTTCCAGCCTTCGCGTACGTGAGTGCAGAGCCCGCCCCACGAAGTCTCCAGCGCGTTGAACACCTCGTACTCGGCGACGGATTGATTGATCCGCCGCTGCAAGATCTGCTGAGCACGGCCACCGTCGAGTTTGATCGGCTCGTTCCAGGCGAAGAGCGGCACCCCGGCATGCTCCAACTCCCGCTCCACGGAAAGGTTCTCGTACATGCGCCGGGCGACGCGGGAGGTGCTCTCGCAGATGACGGCATCGAATCGGCGGTCGGGATGGGCGGCCTCGGTCAGCAGATCGACGATCCCACCGTCCCGAGCGATAGGAATCCCGAAGCGTTCGAAGTCCGTGCCCCGACTGCGCTCACTGAGCTCCTTGCGGCCGGACTCGACATCGTAGAAGTGGCAGACGATGGCCCATGCCTCGGGAAGCGTGGACTTGCAGCGGTTCCACTGCCGCAGGAGCGACTGGCGCGGGTCCTGCTGCTCCTCGGTCGAGGTGCGGCCCACCCAGGCCACTCTGACTTCGCCGTGCAGCAGAGCAAGAGGCACGCCGAACGGGGAGACGGCAAGATCCGACAGGGCGGCCGGTACGGAGGGCATGGCGCTGCCGCTGAGATTCTTGGGTGTTGTCATGGGGCCTCCTCATCGGAGGTCGGCCGGGCCTTGCCTGAGTCCTCTGCGGCCCACGCAAGGAGGGAACGGATCACTTCCGCCAGCCTGCTCCGCAGCCAGACGCCTTCACTGCCGCCCACACCGGTCACGTGACCGTAGTACGTCCACGTTTGGCCGCGATTCACTGCGGGGCGATAGCGCCAAGGCTGCCGATCAGAGCCACGAACGGGACGCTCGGCATCGGGGTGTTCCGGGTCGGCGTGCACAACGCTGCTCCAGTCCAGGGGTGAGTACCGCTGACACCCCAAGAGGCCGGATTCCGGGCACGTTTTCGACACGCAGCCCACCGGTAGCGGGCTTTAGTAACCCCTTAGTCAGGCTTGAAGGCACGGTGCATAACAAATACAACAACCGTCCCTCCAGGCCCACTTGGGCCCGACCACCACTCATCAGCCAACACATTGACGAGTAGCAGGCCACGCCCTTGAGCCTCCGTGGCTTCGGGAGAGCGCATACGGACGTTGGCGGGGCAGCCGGGGTTGTGGACGTCCACGCGTAGCGCATCACCAACGCGGTACCAGCGGATGCGAATCCGCCATGGCTCGTCCGCCTTCCCACAGAGGATGGCATTGGTGACCAGTTCCGAGACCATGAGCACGCAGTCGTCGATGGAGCAGGCGAGTTGGTGAGGCTCGGTGAACTTACGGAACCAGCGGCGTGCCCGCGCCACGGACTCCGGTACGGGGTAGAGGAGCATCCCGCCGAGCGGTTCGAGTGAGGCGTGGTCGCGACCAGGGTCTCCGGGATTGTCATCGGTGCGCGTCATTGCGCTCCCCTTCCGGTAAGTGGCTAAGGCCACTTACCGGATAGTGGCATTGGCCACTTCGCACGGCAAGGCCTTCCGTAGGACGGCGCCCATCCCTCACCCCAACGGGTAGCCCTGCTCGAACGCCCAACGTCCTGGCGGATACACGGCTTCTGCGAACTCCAGCGGACGATCCTGCAGGTCGTACACCACGTGATGAACTACCAAGACCGCAGCGGGTAGTTCGAGCCCCAGCTCAGCGGCCTCCTCCTCGGTAGCCAGCCGAGCGCAGACACGATCCTCGCCGTAACTGCCTCGGCGGCCGGTGGCTTCCTCGACATACATGACCGTGCCCTCACGGATCCGCTCAGGCTCAACGAGCTTGGGCGCCCTACGCCCCAACTCGGCCGGGAACCAGGAGGTGGACACCTCCATCGGCTGATCCCCGGCATTGGTCACCCTCCGCCGCTGAACTGCCCTGCGATTCTTACCGAGTTCGAGCGCTTCGGCCACATGATCAGGCGCCTCGGCGTACCCCGCAGACGCAATGACCGCGTACTCACCGGGCCCATAGATCCGCCCGGTCTGCCGGGCCCGCCCATACCGCTCGCGGGCCCGCCGGTGCACTTGCTGATCACGTACGTACGTCCCTGACCCCTGCCGCTTCTCGACAAGCCCCTGGTGCCGAAGCGCCTCCAGAGCCCGGGCACTGGTCGGCCGAGAGACGTTCCAATCGGTAGCCAACTGCCGTTCGGACGGCACCTCTTCACCTGGCTGGAGATCCCCACGCAGGATCTGATCGCGAATGAACTGGGCGATCTGCAGGTACTTGGGCAAGGCTTCAGCGATCTCGGGCACGCGACGATCCCTTCACCGACTGGCTAATACCAGTGGCCACTATAGGTGTGCGCGGGCGAGGCAGCCCCCTACCCTGTTCTCGTGAAACGGCTCATTGTGGCGGCCGGAGGCGGCGGCGACGCGGTAGCGGCGGCAATGCTGCACACCGCCCTGTACGGGGACGACGGCGAGCCGGCGCTGATCCTGACGTACTCCTGGGACCGCCTGCTCGTCGACCCGGTGCCGGGCCCTCGCTCCCCCGCAGACTTCATCGGCCTGCGCCAACTCACGGAACATGTCTGGGCAGTTCCGGGAAGCGCGACGTTGAAGCCACCGTGCGCGGCAACGCTCCCCCGCCTCGCAGCCGAACTCCCCCACACCTTCGCGTTGATCGACCCATACGCCGGGACGAGAGGCATCACCCGCCAACTCAACGAACTCACGGCTCACTTCGCCCCAGAGACGATTGACCTCCTCGACGTCGGCGGCGACATCCTGGCCCACGGCGACGAGCCGACCCTGCGCAGCCCGCTGGCCGATGCCCTCACCCTGGCTGCCTGCACACGAGCCATGGCTAGCACCCAGATGCGCCTCCTGGTCGCGGGCCCAGGTCTAGACGGCGAGCTCCCCCCCGACATCCTCCACGACCGCCTTGGCCCACTAGTCACTAAGCTCACCCGAGAGCATTCACAGGCCATCACATCAGTACTTCGCTGGCACCCCTCCGAGGCGACTGCTCTCCTCGTCGCTACAGCATTGGGAGCCCGTGGCGTGTGCGAGGTCCGCGACGCCGGACTCCCCGTGCCCCTCACCGACGAAGGCCCCGCCGTCCACCGGGTCGACCTAGCAACGGCGTTCTCCAACAACCGCCTCGCCCAAGCCGTCGCCGACACGACCACGCTCACCGAAGCGGAGGAACGCTGCCGCAACATCTGCGGCATCTCCGAAATCGACTACGAACGAGCCAAGGCGCACCGTCTTGGCCAACGGCAGCCCAGCGAGACCACCAGTGAGGAGCTATTGATCCAGGTCCAGAGGTTCGAGAAAGCCGCCCTCGCCCGAGGTGCCACACACACGACCGTCCGCCGAGTCGCCGAGGCATTGAACTTCAGCGAAGAAGGGCGGCGTTGCCTCTCGCAACTCCTCATCCCGCGCGACAGAGACCTCCCAACGTCTGTGTGGACGCTTCAACGCAGTTGAGTTGCAAGGCGCATAGGTGGGGCCCAGACACACCTGACCTGCGCTAAGCATCGCCGAAGGGGTACCTCTCTAGCGGGCGCCCCCATCGGCACCCCCGTAGGCACCCCACCTCAAAGTCGCTCCACCACCATCAACTCCGGCCTGTCAGCAGGTCCAACGCTTCCTTGAACCCGGGGTGCACTCGGAAAACCTCCGACGATGAATTGAATCGCGCACGCGGATCCCGGTACCGCCAGACATACTCCGAGCCGCCCCCGCGCCCGCCGGGCTTCAGGTAGCCGACAACCGAGAATTCAAATAGCTGACCCAGGGCAGAAACTGGCTCGATCCCCAACAAAGAGGGCCTCCTCGACCACGCCGTTGCGAAGTTCTCCAGCGAGAATTGCAGAGATCCCAGCTCCTTGACAACCTCCAGGTATTCTTTGTACTGAGGAACATGCTTTGCAATCTCATCATCAAGCTCATTCAGCAAGTAGTCCGAGTAGCCAGAACGCGCTTCATGGACAACTTGATTATCGAACTGGTCGGCAGACCCAGAGCCCTTATACTGCTTCAGGATCTCATTACAGAATTTAATTATGTCGCGAGGCCTCAGGAAGGTGCGATCGCAGATATGTCGATACTTCGTTTGCCTACTCGGCATCTCACGACTTTCGTCAAACACGCTCTCCCAGCCAACGAATGGGCCAGCATCGTCACCTAGTACACGACTGAAGCGACTCTCCATCAACCCCTTAAGAGTCAAACCGCCCGAGGATTCGTGCCACTCGACGAATTCCGAGAAGTTCTCGGTGATTTTGTTTTTGTCCTCGAACTGAAGATCTTGATAGATGTCGTCTCGCAGGAAGACCACCACGTTCAGCTTCTTGCCTCGGCTGCGCGCCGCCAGGAATAGATCGCGAGCCGCAAGGATCAGGCCGATGAGGCGCTGAGAGTACGCAGCTTCGGATTTAACGAATCCGAGGTCAAGCTGATCGAAGCAGATGTAGTACGAGTTGTCTGGGTTCAGGGACCGGAGAACGTGCTCTTGAATCGCCTGATTGACTTCTTGGATATGGGGTGGAAGCTCCCTGACCCGCACTCGTTCACCCGAGATTTCGAGATACGGGATCTTGAGAGTGCCCTTGAACCTCAACTCCTTCTCTGGACTGAACAACTGCCGGACGTCAGGATCGCGGGATCCATACGAGTCGACTACAAAATCCTCAAGCGCTTGCACCGATTCAAAGGAATCATCGCTCCACGGCTGACTTTGGTCTAGATTGAGGAGGATCTTCGCCAACCCCATAAGCGATAGATACTTCCAGCTGTGAAAGTACCTTCTTTCCTCAGGAACCCCAGTCTGCGCCTGAAGGTCGTGATGCTGCCAGGGGTAATCATCGAACGAGTGACCATACGCAAACTCGTGAGCACCCCTCTCCGTCAAGAATCGCTTAAATATTGCAGTCTTCCCGGATCCTTTCCGCCCCAGAATGAGGAACTTCTTATTCTCTTTTGCCGCAATGTACGCTGGGTGATTCTGGAAGCACTCGCGCAGCAACTCATCGGCGTCAGCATCAATGGCCCCAAAATTCTCTACTTCCGAAATCTTCAGCATTTAGCACCTATTGCGGTTTCGTTCGGGAGCTGATACCGACAGAATAGCGCCGCTTGTGAGCCCTGTGCGCAGAGTTCCGGACATCTCCAGAGGTCGGGCGCCGGGTAAGCGCTGACCAAGCTCATGAAGCGCCGGGGCATGCCTACCTCTGCCTGCCCCGGCATGACATCCCAACAGTCTCCGAAACCACCAACTCCCGCCCCTCTCCGCCCCGTACAGATCCAGTCGGCCCCCCCGCCGGGGGCACAACGCATTACCTCTCCCTAGGGTTTCTCCCCTGCGGAGGGGAGCTGTTCGGCCTCGGACGTCTCGTCCGGGGCCGTTTGCGTGAGGTCGGTCGCGGGGCTCACTGGTCGGATGCCGGTCGGCGGGACCGGGCGTGAGCGGGATCGGCGTGCTGGACGGGCGGCATGCCGCCGCGGGCCCGGAGCGGAACGCCGCCACGGACTTCGACGTCCGGCTTCAGGACGTCCCGCACGCCAATCGCCGCCCGGACGTCGTCGTGTACCGCGCGGACACGATCGACATCACCCCCACCCGCCCTGAGCACGTGCTGCTGGTCGCGGAGGTGGTGTCGCCGGGCTCGGAGACCACCGACCGGATCGTGAAGGTCGACCAGTACGCCAAGGCAGCGGCCCCTTCCCGGTGGAGCTCGACCTCGGTCAGGTGTTCGCCAGCGTCCTGCGCAGCAGGGGGAGAAGGCGGTCCCAGTGGCGCTCCAGCCCTTCGGCGTCGAACGCGGCGGTGTCGGCCATGGTGAAACCGTGCACGGTGCCGGGGTAGACCTCGGAGGTGCAGCGGACGTCTGCGTCGGCCAGGGCCTTGTTGAGCTCGGCGACCGCCTGGGGCGGCATGCCCTCGTCATGCTCGGCGAGGCCGATGTGGAGTTCGGCGCGCAGGCGGTCGGCGAGCAGGTGGGGGCTGTCGGGGGCGTCGGTGACCAGGGGACCGGGGTGGAAGCAGGCTGCGGCCGCGACCTGTTCGGGGTGGGCGGCCGCGGTACGTACGGCCAGGACGCCGCCCATGCAGTAGCCGATCACGGCGACCGGGCCGGGGCGGACCTCGGGCCGGGTGGTGAGGAAGCCCAGGTAGGCCGCGGCGTCGCGCTGGGCGCGCTCGGTGGTGTGTGCGCTGAAGACCGGACCGATGCGGGCGAAGAACTCGTCACGGTTCTCGGGGACGCGCAGGTCGGGCACCTCGACGACAGGGGCTGGGCCGTGGCGGTAGAAGACGTTGGGGACCAGGACGTAGTAGCCCTCGGCGGCCAGCGTCTCGGCCATCCCCTGAAGGGTGGGCCGCGGCCCGAGGGCGTCCATATAGAGCAGCACACCCGGGTGGCGCTCGCCGTCGTCGGGGAAGGCGGCGAGGCCGTCGGCGGTGCCGTCGGGGGTGGGGATCTGGATCGTCCTGGTGGGCATGGGCTCTGGTTCCCTTCTCGCGGCAGGTCGCTGCCGTATCCATATCGATGACCGCCAGCGAACAACCTCAACTGCACCTGAGATCAAACGGGGGGCGTCTTCCGGTCCGCGACTTGACCTCGACCTGGGCTGAGGCGGTCGCCCTGGGGGGTGACGACGCGTACCGCCTCCACCGATACGACGACCGGCAGCCGGCAGCCGGCGTGAGCTGTACCGATGAGCGCGAGATCCGTCTTCCCCATCCGTACGGCAACGTGCCCAGCCGCCGTCAAGGTACGCCGCTCCAGTGCCGCGGAAGCGGTGCAGTGGGCATGAGCCAGGCGGCCCCACCACCCCGTACAGATCCAGCAGATCCAGTCCGCCCCCGCCGGGGGGGCGCGACCGCCGCCCGTCCCGCTCTGGGGAGGCAGGGTGGACGGGACGGCGGTCTGGGTGAGCACCGCGGTGGGGCGGTGGGCTTTTGTCATCTCACAGCGGAATGCGGCATACCGGCAGTGTGTGCAGGCGTCACGTGGCTGTGCTTGGTTCACACGGGGCGCGAAGGGGAGGGGAGGGGAGTCGGGGCCTCGCCAAGTCGGGGGTGGGGAGCAGGAATGCGACATCAACCATCGGCCCCGAGGGTGCTGTCGTAGTTCTGCCAGCCGCGCGGGGGTGCCGCCTGTTGGGGTGGGGGGCGACACACTGCCCCTCATAGGTCGGAGCTCATGTCCACCAGCACTAGTAATCCAGTTGATCCAGTTGGTTCAGTTGGTTCAGTTGGTCCAGTTGATGGCTCGGTTTTGCGGGGGCCGCGTGCCCCGATGGTCGGGCGGGCGGGCGTCGTCTCGGTGATGCTGGGGATCTTTGTCATCGTCACCACGGAGATCCTGCCCATCGGGATGCTGACCTCGATCGGCTCCAGTTTCACGGTGTCGGACGGTGTGGCGGGGCTGATGATGACCATGCCGGGGCTGCTCGCGGCCTTCGCTGCGCCGCTGGTCACCGTGGCCACGGCGGGCGTCGACCGGCGGGTGATGCTGTGCGTGTTCATGCTCCTGCTGGCGCTGGCGAACTTTCTTGCCGCGGTGGCACCCAGCTTCTGGCTCATGCTGGTGTCCAGGGTCATGGTGGGGATCACGATCGGCGGGTTCTGGTCGATGGGCGCCGGTCTTGCCGAGCGTCTTGTGCCGCCGGCGTCGGTCGGCAGGGCGACTGCCGTGATCTTCTCCGCCGTCCCCCTGGGGTCCGTCCTCGGGGTGCCGGCGGGCACGCTGCTCGGGGATGTCGCCGGGTGGCGTACGACGTTCGTGGTGATGGGTGTGCTGTCGGTCGGGGTGCTGGTCATGCTGTTCCTGGCCGTACCGCCGCTGCCGCCCGTCCGGGCCACCCGGCTGGGCGTCCTCAGGGGGATGTTCCGCAGCGTCAACACCCGCTTCGGGCTCGTGCTGACGTTCCTGATCGTGCTGGCCCACTTCGGCACCTACACGTATGTGACGCCGTTCCTGGAACGGGTCACGCATGCCGACGGCGGTCTGATCACCGCGTTCCTGCTGCTGTACGGCGTGGCAGGCATCCTCGGCAACTTCCTCGGGGGCGCCCGGGTGGCGCGGTGTCCGCGGACCGTCTTCGCGGTCGCGGCCGGGCTCATCGCGGGGGCGACCCTCCTGCTTCCCGTGGTGGGCCGCTGGGAGGCCGGTGCCGTGGCCCTGCTGATCGTGTGGGGCGTCGGCTACGGCGCGGTGCCGGTCGCGTCGCAGACCTGGTTCGCCAAGGCGGCGCCAACTGCCCCCGAGGCGGCCACGGTTGTCTTCACGGCCTCCTTCCAGGCCACGATGTCCCTCGGCGCGCTCCTGGGCGGACTCGCCCTGGACCGCACCTCTCCCTCCGCGGTCATGGCACTCGGCGGCTGCATCGCGGTCCTCATGGTCCTGGCGGCAGGAGCGCACTTCGCCGGGCGCCACTCCTGGCCGGGCGGCGCGGACGGCGGCTGATCCCCGGTCTCACGCCCCGGCCCCCTCGGCATCCGCAGCCGGCGTCGGCGGGTCCGGAGCGGGCGGGGCGCGGCGCAGGCGGAGGCAGAAGCCGGGGTCCGCCCGGGTTCCGGGGTCGTACCAGGCGTCACCACCGGCGGCGCGGGCGAGGTTGCGGACGATCCAGAGGCCGAGGCCGGTGCCGGTGGGCCGGGTTCCGTGGGGGGTGTCGGGGCCGCGGCTGAAGCGTCGGAAGAGGCGGGGGACGACGTCGGGCGGGATGCCGGGGCCTCGGTCGTGGACGCGGACGGTGAGGTGGGCCGGTGACGATGGGGTCACGTGTATGCCGACGGGCGGTCTCCCGTAAGTGAAGGCGTTCTCAAGGTAGTTGGCGAGCATTTCCCAGAGGTCGCCGCGGTCGACGTACGCCACCACGTCGGGCGGGCAGTCCACCTCCACGCGCGGGGCGTCCTCCCCGAGTGCGCCGAGTTGTTCGAGGATGAACTCCAGGACGGGGACGGGCCGCGGGGCGGCATGTGTGGCCCTCGCGTCGATCCTCGCCACGGTCAGGTGCTTGCGTACGAGGGCCTGCAGCCGCTCGGTGCTGTCGATGATGCGGTGTGCGATGTCCGTCCGCTGGTCGTCGGTCAGGTGTGTGTCCGCGTCCCGCAGGGTGTGCGCGAGCACGCTGATGGTGGCCAGGGGGTTGCGCAGTTCGTGCGCGGTGATCGCGATCTCGCTGTCCTGACGGGCCAGTGCCGCCTCCAGCGTGCGCTGCGCCCTGCGCCGCTCGGTGACGTCCCGGAGCGTCGCGATGTGCAGGCGCTCGCCCAGCGCGTGCGTCGCCGTGACCCTCATCTCGACCACGCGTCCCTGGCCCGAAGGAAGGACGAGGTCGATCTCCGCGGCACCGGTGGCCGTGACGGGGAAGCCGAAGGGGAGTTGGAGGAGGCCTCTCGCCGGGCGGCCGAACAGGGCCGCGGCGGCCGGGTTGCAGAGCTTGATGTTGCCCTGCCCGTCGACCACGACGATCCCGTCGGGTGCGGCCGCCACGACCGCGTCGCTCGGGTGACCGGGCACCGCCTCGCTCGGGCGGCCGTGCGCCGCCCCGTCCGGTGAACGCCCCGGCGGCCCGGTGCCTGCGGACCCGCCGGCCGAAGCCCCCTCGACCCGAGCCGCCCCCGCTCCCGCCGCCCTCTCGTGGTCAACCATCAGCGCTGGTACCGGGATTGCGCGCATCCCACTCGCCCTGCTGCTCGCTCCCCGCCGCCGGAGGGGTGGTCTGGGCGAGGCCGCCGGTCGGGGGGTAGGCCGTGCTGAGGACGTGGGAGAGCCCGCGCATCGGTTCGCCGATGTGCATGCCGGTGTCGTCGATGGTGAACCGGCGGATGCTGTGGTCGTGGACGGAGCCGCGGGTCTGCAGGACGGCGAGGCCGCGCTGTATCTCGCCCTCGGTCTCCACGTACCGCAGCAGGATGGTCACGTCGGTGAGGCTGGCGACCTCCATCGCGATCGCCGGTGTGACGGTCGGGGTGACCCGGCCGGTGGGGGCCGAGGTGAGCAGCGTGGTGATCTCGTGGTGGCGGAGGACCGCGCCGAGGGCGATGACGAAGTCGAGCAACGCCCGGGAGCTCACGATCCGTTCGAGCGCGGAGAGGGTGTCGATGGCGACGCGGGAGGGGCGGAAGTCCTCGATGACGCGCCTGATCCGCAGGAAGTGGTCCTCCGGCGAGGCCACTTCGGGGTATTCGGAGACGACGCGCAGCAGGCCGGAGGCTTCCATGGCGTCGAGGTCCAGGCCCCAGCTCTCGGCGTTGCGGTCGAGTTGTTCGCGGGTCTCGTCGAAGGTCTGGAGCAGACAGCGCTCACCGGCCTCGACGGCGGAGGCCGCGAAGAACAGGCTCGTCAGTGTCTTGCCGGTGCCGGTGGGCCCGGTGAGCAGCACGATCGAGTCGCGGAAGAAGCCGCCGCCGCACATCGCGTCGAGGCCCGGGTTGCCGCTGGAGACGCGTTCGGTCGACGCGCGCTCGCGCGGCTGCAGAAAGGCGAGGGGCATGATCACGATGCCCTCGCGCGGGCCGATGGTGAACAGCCATTCGCCGGTGCGGTGGCTGGTGCCGCGGAACTTGACGATCTCGACCGTACGGCGGCGCCGCTCGGCCCGCAGGACGTTGCGCAGGATGATGACGTTGTCCAGGACGAACTCCTCGACGCCGAAGCGGGACACGCTGTTGTACTCCTCGGGCCGCTCCGCGGTGACCACGGTGGTCACCCCGAGGTCGTCGAGGACCGAGATGACGCGGAACAGTTCGTGACGGATGCTCCCCACGGTGGCCAGGTTGGAGAAGACCGCGCCGAGCGAGTCGAGCGCGACGCGCCGGGCGCCGATCCTGCTGACCGCGTGCGCGATCCGGGCCGCCAGGGCCCCCAGGTCGTACGCCCCGACCGTGGCCGCCTCCACGTCGGTGTCCGCCGAGGCGTCGACGAACGTCCACTTCCCGGTCTCCTCCCACTCCGCGATGGGGAAGCCCAGTGAGGTGACGTTGAGCCGGATGTCGTCGGGGTCCTCCTCGAAGGTGACGAACACCCCCGGATCGCCCTGGTTCTGCACTCCCCGGGCGAGGAATTCGATGGCGAACAGGGTTTTTCCGCTGCCCGTCGTCCCGGCCACCAGGGTCGAGCGCGCCGCGGGCAGTCCGCCGAGGGCGATCTGGTCGAACCCGTTGATGCCGGTGGGGATCCTCTGGATGCCGTCGATGTCAGTCATCGCCCCGCCTCTTCTGGGCCAGTTCGGCTGAGTCCGGCAACCCGAGCGCGAGTGCGGCGCGGCGCTGGTCGGACAGGTCTCCGATGACGCGCCGGTGCGGAAGCGGAGCGAGCCGGATGACGGTCGGGGTCGCCAGGATGCGGTTCTCCTCCGCCAGTTCGGGCCGGTCCACGACGTCGATCACGGTGATCTCGTAGCCGTCCACGATCCGGGATTCGCACAGCGTCAGCAGGTTCGACCGCGCGGCGTCGGAGCGTTCCGTCGCTCCGGCCACGTACAGCGTGAAGGCGTACGGGCCCCGGGCGCGGTTCATCGGCGGTCCCTGTCCGGACGGGGCGGCCCCGGGAACACCGCGTCCGAGCGGGGCGACCTAGGGAACACCACCCCAGGCGCACGCTCCTGCCGTGGTTCCGGGTCGTCGGCGCTGCGCATCGCGAAGCCTCCGCGGTATGGCTGCTCCCCTTCACGCTACGCAGCACCCACGACGGTGGCCAGAGCTCTTTCGGATAGGCCGAAGCGCTTTCCGGTGCAGCGGATGTGCGGGGGCCCCGCGCGGCTACGATCGGACGACGAGGCGCCGTGCGGGGCCTTGCCGCGAGGGTTTCCCATGATCCGAATACTTGTCGTCGAAGACCAGCAGGCGATGGCGGGCGCACTGGAGATCGCGATCGGGGCCCAGCCCGATCTCGTGTGCGTCGGCGCGGTGGGCACGGTCGACGAGGCCGTCGCGCTCGCCGCGGAACAGCGCCCCGACGCCGTGCTGATGGACATTCACCTGCCGGGTGCCGACGGCATCGAGGGCACCCGCAGGATCAGGGCCGAGCATCCGCGCACCCGGGTCCTGCTGCTCACCGCGGACGCGACGCCCCGCCAGCTGGTGGCCGCGACCTCGGCGGGGGCGGCCGGGTTCATCGCCAAGGACAGCGCGTTCCCCGCGGTCCTCGCGGCCATCCGCGCCCCGGCCGAGGGGCCGATGTACGTCGAGGGGTCCACCCTGGGACTGCTCGTGTCGGCACTGGACTTCCTGCACGCCGATGCGGCGCCGCCCCGGGGCGGCGGCGACCGGTCGAGACTCACCGCGCGGGAGCGCGAGGTCCTCCAGCTGATGGGCCAGGGGCTCGGTCCGCGGGCCATCGCGGAACGGCTCGTGGTGAGCCCGCACACCGCGCGCGGCCATGTGAAGCGGATCATGGCGAAGTTGGGTGCGCACAGTCAGCTGGAGGCGGTGGTCGCCGCCGCGCGGTTCGGGCTGTTGCGGGAGTTGTCCCGGGAGTCCCAGGAGCGGTGAAGGGGCGGGTGCGTCGGGGGCGGTGGTTCCGGGACAGCCCATTCGGGCTGTCGTATCGGCTCACTTGGGGGTTTCACGCGCCGCGCCCGGCTTTCTACGGTGAAGGGTGTGCGGCCGGTGTCCGCTCGTCGACGAGGACACCGGCCCGCCCGGCCGGTCACCCGGAAACCCTCGCGGAACAGGTCCCGGCCACGGCACGGGAGAAGGGCGGAAGCGATGGCCCAGGAGACTCTCGCGGCACCCCCCGTACCGGAGTTCACCGACATCGAGGCCGACTTCGTCACCCCTGGAGAGGTGCTCGACGTGCTGGCCCAGGTGACCGCGGCCGCCCTGTGCGGCACCGCGGCGGGTGTCTCCCTGCTCGACGGCCAGGGGCAGCTGCGCTACGTCATGGCTCTCGGCCTCGCGGCCACGGACCTGGAGTGCGTCCAGGAGCGCGACCGGGTGGGGCCGGGCATCGACGCGGTGCGCACCGGGGCGCTCGTCGCGGCCAAGGACCTGACCGGGTCCGACGGCCGCTGGTCCCGTTACGGGCAGCGCCTGCTGGCGCACGGCCTGGTCTCCGTCACCGCGCTTCCGATGGAACTCGACGGCACCGTCCTGGGGACACTCAGCGTGTACGACTCCGCTCCGCGCGACTGGTCCGCCGACGACCACGCCACGGCCCGCGCACTCGTCCGTACGGCGCTGGTCCAGCTGTGCCCGGGCCATGCCGGAGGGCCTCCGTACGACGTCTGGTCGGGCATCGAGGCGGCGTACTCCGTCTGACCGTGTCCTACCGTTGCGCGTATGACTCCGATCAGCCCCGAGAACCCGCTGACCTCTGAAGACGCCCTGTCGCTGCTCGCCCTGCTCTCCGCGGGGGTGGAGATCGAGCCGGGCATGAGCGAGCTGGAGCTCGTCCGGGCCGAAGAGCGCTGGGGCTTCCGTTTCGCTCCCGAGCACCGCACGCTGCTCGGCGCGGGACTTCCGACGGGCAGCAGCAATTGGCCCGACTGGCGGGACGGCGACCCGCAGGACCTCGCGAAGCTGTTGTCATGGCCGGTCGACGGCGTGCTGTTCGACGTGGAACACAACGACTTCTGGCATCCCGACTGGGAGCCGCGTCCCGCGGGCATGCGGGACGCCCTGGAGGTGGCCCGCACCCACCTGGCCGAGGTCCCGGCGTTGGTGCCGGTCCACTCGCACCGCTACCTGCTCGCCGATCCCGACCGCATGGGCACACCCGTCCTTTCGATGTACCAGACGGACATCATTTACTACGGCGCCGACCTGGCCGACTACTTCCACCACGAGTTCGGGCGCCGCGCGCCGGCATCGGGCGACGACGCGTACGCCGCGATCCCGTTCTGGGACTACTTCCTCGACTGAGATCCACCCGTACGCGATTGCGGTCACGGGCCGCCGGATAGTCGCCCGGCGCCGTACTCGGCGATGACCCCCTCCGCGAGCCAGCAGTGCGTCCTGCCGAGGCCGGGCGGTCCGGGGGCGGTGGCGAGGGTGTCCAGGTGCTGCCAGTAACGGCGGATCAGCGGGACGGTGGTCCGCATGCCCGTGGCCATGAACGCGCGGAAGTCGGCTGTGTCATCCGTTTCGTAGGCGCGGGCACAGGCGCGGCAGAAGGCGTCGAGCGCCTCGCACCGGTGCGGGGCGTGCCCGGCGGCGACGGCGGGTGCGGCGCCCTCCGAGGCGTCGAGCAGCGCCGCGTACATCGATGCCTTGTCCCGCACATGGGATGCCGCCCAGTAGTCGAGGAACGCGGGCTCCGCCACGAGGGAGTGGAGTTCGGCGTAGGCCAGTACGGCTCGGGGTGTGGGGTCGCGCGGCGGTTCGGGGACGGCCTGGGCGGTGACGGCATCGGCCAGGCGCGCGGGCAGCTCCGGGGGCAGGGCGCGCTGCCACGCCCGGGCGAGGTCCGCGGTCGCCGGAGGCCGGCCCAGGACCCCGGCCAGTACGCGCAGCCGCCGCAGCCTCTCGGGACCCGAGCACTCCTCCAGCGCCTGCAACGCCGCTTCACGCCACCGCAGTTCCGCAAGCCGCGTCCGCGTGCCCGCCAACTGCTCGGCCACCAGGTCGCCGAGACGGTGTCCGCCGGTCGCGAGCCGGGCGATGCCCGCGATCGGCACGTCGAGGGCCCGTAACTGCCGTATCAGTGCGAGCTGTTCCAGTGCCTGCGGCGGATAGCGGCGATGGCCGCCCCGGCTGCGCGGTGCCGTCGGCAGCAGACCGATGTCGGTGTAGTAGCGGATCGCCTTCACCGAAAGCCCCGCACGTGCCGCAAGCTCCCCGATCGACCAGGTGACGTCCATCTCAGCCCCTTGAATCTCCCGTGCGGTGGAGGTCCTAGCGTACGAAGCGTCCGCGCTCCGGAGGATTGCCATGACACTTCCCCCAGGCCAGCACGCCGTCGACGGATTCCCCCGCTTCGGCACCCACATCCATCACCCGCCGCCGCCCGTCCCCGCAGAACCGGTGATCGAGATCTGCGGCGCCGACGGTGCTCTGGCCGGGGCCGTCGCCCTGTCCCTGGCCGACCTCGCGGAGCTGCCGCGCCAAGAGGTCGGAGCCGACTTCCACTGTGTCGCCGGATGGTCGGCGACCGGGCTGCGGTGGGAGGGAGTCGCGTTCGGGACGCTCCACCGCCTGCGGGTCGAACCGCTGCTCGTACCGGACGTGCCGATCAGTCACGTCGTCTTCGAAGGTCTCGACGGCTACCGGTCGATCGCGCTGCTCGACGACGCCCTGGCCGACGACGTGCTCATCGCCGACCGTCTCGACGGGCGGCCGCTCGACAGCGACCATGGCGCTCCGGTGCGTCTTGTCAGCCCCGGCCAGTACGGCTTCATCAGTACGAAGCACCTCTGCCGCATCGAGTTCCACACGTCCGAGCCCCCGGCCACCGACCGCTGGTCGCCCATCGCGGCGCACCGCAGGGCGAGGGTCTGGCAGGAGGAACGCCACCGTCGGCTGCCGGGCCGGGTGGTGCGGCCCGTGTACCGGGCGCTGATCGGGCCGATCCGCGCGCTGAGTGCGCGAGGGAGCCGCGTCATGCGTACCTGACGCCCGAGGTGCGGGAATCCACCACAGGCCGCCCCCTCTTCGCCTGATTCCGCCGGATTCGCGGGTGTGGCTTGGGGCGGGTGCGGACGGGTCCGGATGCTGGTGGCCGGACCCGGCCCGGCCCCGCCCCACGCCACGCCACGCCCGCGAAAGGGAGACGCCCCATGCCATCCGCCCGCATTCCCGTGATCGACCTCAGCCCCTGGTACGAGGACATGGACCAGGGGCCCGCCCCGGACAGCGGCACCGCCCGGCAGCAGCTCGCGGCCCGCGTCGACCAGGCCCTCCAGAGCACCGGCTTCCTCCTGGTGACCGGCCACGGCATCGCACCGGAGCTGCCGGGCCAAGTCCGGTCCGCTGCCCGCGAGTTCTTCCATCTGCCGCCCGCCGTCAAGAAGCGCTACACCCAGCACGCGGACCGGCGCGGCTGGATCGGCCGGGAGCGGGTGACCGTCGGCCGGTCCGAGGGCACCCGCACGCCGCCGGACCTGCTGGAGAGCTGGTCCTGCAACGCCGACTCCGCCCCGCGCCACGGGGGCGCAACGCAACGGCTGCCCGCCCGTTGGCCCGACGAGGTGCCCGCCCTGCACGCGCTGGTCACCGAGTACACGGAACGGATGCAGGGCCTCGCCGACACCGTGCTCGAGGTCATGGCGGCGGCCCTGCAGCGTCCCACCGACTTCTTCACCCGTCACACCACGCGTCCGAACTGGAACTTCATCGTGAACTGGTACCCGGCGGCGGACGAGACGGGCCCCGCCGCCCCCGGCCAGTTCCGCATCGGTCCGCACACCGACTTCGGCCTCGTCACCCTCCTGGACCGGCAGACCGGCAGGGGCGGACTCCAGGTCCACGACGAGGCGGACGGCTGGCGGGACGCCCCGTACGAACCCGGCGCGATCACCCTCAACATCGGTGACCTGATGGCGCGTTGGAGCGGCGACCGCTGGCGCTCAGGCCGCCACCGGGTGCTTCCCCCGCCGCCCGACGCCCCGCAGGAGGAGCTGACCTCACTGGTGTACTTCCACTCCTGCGCACCCGACACGAGCATCACGTCGCTGCCCGCACCCCTGGGACGTACGACTTACGCGCCCGTACGCGCGGGCGACCATCACGACGCCAAGATGCGGGCGATCTACGCCACCGGATAGGGCCCGTACGCCGACGCACCGGGGTGCCCCCCCCCTCGGACGGGGGGGGCCCGGTGCGTCGAATGCCCGGGTCAGCCGATGCCGGCCAGGATGCTGGCGACGAGATCGACGTCCACGTCCAGGTCCGCGTCCAGGTTCACGCCCGCGGAGTTCACCTTCGTCGTCGTCTTGTTGGCGCCCGTCGTCGTCACGCTCTTCGCGCCGATGTCGAGGATGCTGCCGACGCTGACACCCGCCTGGTTCCGGGAGTGGACGAGGGGGCCGTTGTCCGCGGCCGCGGTGGTGGCTCCGCACAGGGTGAGGGTGAGGGCGGCGACGGCCGCACCGGCCATGAGGCGTGTACGCATCGGGTGTGCTCCTTGATGTGGGGGACGTGGGGACTTCGAGGCGGGCATTTCCTTTCCCCGAGGTGAAGTAACGGACCGTCATCCATTCGGCCCGCTTGATCACCGGCTTGGCCCCTCATGAATGAATTTCCGTTTAATCGCGCCTTAAGGGCGGGGGGCGGGTTGCGAAGGGGAAACCCAACTCCCCTGCTCAAGCGGAATGTTGGGGATTTCCCGAGCAACCCATTGGGTCATCGCGGCGCACATTCCCCCGCAACCAACCGCAAACCCCGGATGTCACACCTGGTTGCAAGGACCACATACGCATCATGGAGGTTTTGCCATGCCCTCTCACTTCGCCGGGCGTCGCACTGTCCGTACCGTGTCCGCCGTGGCACTGGCCCTGGGCGCCGGGATGTCCGCCCCGCTCGTCCTGGCCGGGTCCGCGGGGGCCGCGGGCCAGGCCTCGTCCGCCACCGCCGCGTTCAGCGGGACCGATCACGGGATCCGCTACACGGCCGCAGCGGGGCAGGCCAACAAGGTGACCGTCACCGCCACGAAGGGCACCGGGACCGTCAGCTATCTGATCGACGACGCCGTGCGGATCACCGCCGGAGAGGGCTGCTCCCACCCGGACACCGCCGACCGCACCAAGGTCTCCTGCACGGTCGAGACCCTGGAGAGCCAGGACCCCTACCCCACCCTGCTGATGGACCTCGGCGACGGCGACGACACCGTCGGCTACGACAACGCGGGCGGCGAGACCTACTACTTCGCCCGTGCCGAACTGGGCGCGGGCAAGGACACCTGGACCCACACCAACGGCGTCGACGGCAACTCCGTCATCGGCGGGACCGGCGACGACAACCTCTCGGTGGGCGAGGACGGCGTGGCCATCGGCGGGGGCGGCAAGGACACGATCCACGCCGCCGCGGGGAGCATCGCCCACGGCGACGACGACAACGACACGATCTACTCGCAGGGCGCGGAGGGCTCCGTCTCGGGCGGCGCGGGCAACGACGAGATCCACGGCGGCGCGGGGCGGCAGAACATGTCCGGCGACGACGGCAACGACAAGCTCTACGGCGCGGGCGGCGACGACTTCCTCTACGGCGGCAAGGGCAACGACATCCTGTACGGCAACAGCGGAAACGACACGATCTACGGGAACAGCGGCGACGACACGCTGTACGGCGGCCCCGGCCAGGACGTCCTCTCCGGCGGCCCGGGCAGGAACGTCGTCCACCAGGACTGAGGACCGGAAGAAGACCGGAAGAAGAGGAGAGGGACCGGCCCGCACCGGCCGGTTCCCCTCCTTCGCACATCGCGGAGAATTCCCCCATGGGATTCCTGTTCATCGCCTTCTTCGCCGTTTTCCTCTATGTGCCCCCGGTGCTCCTGCTGTGCAGGAAGGTCGCGAGGAACAGCACGCCGAGAACGGGCTGGGCGATGGCCTTTCTGCTGATCGTGCTGCCCGCCGTCCTGCTCACCGTCGGCGGAATGATCGACGCGGACAACGCCGCGTCATAACGCCCGTCGCCGCCATCGGGTATGCAGGGAGCGTCCAGCAGGCCATCGCACGGAGGAGGCACAGCATGCGCATACCCGGACCCGAGGCGCGGGCGGACGGCGGGGCGGGGGCCGTCACGGCCGCGGGTGGGCTGCACACCTACCAGTTGTGGCTGCACCGGGAGTACGGCCCCGTCGTACGGTTCCAACTGCCGGGCGCGGGCACGGCGGTGTCGATCGCCGACCCCGTGCTCCTGGAGGCCACGGCGCACATCGACAAGCGGCCCGAGCGGCTCTTCGCGTTCCTGGAGCCGCTGTGCGAGGCCGGGAACCTCCAGGTGTTACCGGCCGATGAGCACACGCCCTGGCGGCGTCTGCTGCTCTCGGTGCTTGCCGGACGCCCGTCCCACGAACGGCACTTCGGCGAGTTCACCGCGCTGGCGACGGAGCTCGCGGACCGGCTCGCGCGGCAGGCGGACAGCGGGCCCGTGGCGCTGCAGAAGGAACTCACCGCCCTGTCGCTGCGGATGATCTGCGCGTACGCACTGGGCGGCGACGTGGACCTCGCGGACCCCGACGAGGTGATCACCGCGTTCGAGGTGGTGCTCACCGAGTATCTGGCGGGGGAACCGGGCGCGCGGGCGGAGGAGTCCCTCGCGCGGCTGCGCGCGACGGTCGACCGGGTGATCGCGGCGCACCGCTCCGCGGGCCGTACGGACCGCAGCGATCTGATCGGCGCGCTCGTGGAGGCCGGTGAGCGGCCCGCGCGGATCCGCGACACCGTCATGATGACGATGCTGGCCGCCCACCACACCACCGGAGTGGCCATCTCCTGGACCCTGCATCTGCTGGGCCGCCACCCGGAGGCCGCCGGACGCGTCGCCGCCGAACTCGACCGCGTGCTCGGCGACCGGGCCGTGCCCGACCATGCCGACCTGCGACGGCTCACCTATCTGGACATGGTCGTCAAGGAGTCGATGCGGCTCTTCCCGCCGGGGCCGTACGGCGCGCGGGAGGCGACCGACGACCTCGTCGTCGGCGGGTACGAGATCCCGGCGGGGACGACGGTCTTCTATCCGTTCTGGGCCGTCCACATGAACCCCGATTACTGGCCGCAGCCCGAGGAGTTCCGGCCCGAGCGGTTCACACCCCAGGAGGTCGCCGCGCGGCCCAGGTCGGCGTACATCCCGTTCGGTGTCGGCCCGCGCAGCTGCGAGGGCGCCGGCCTCGCCATGATCGAGGCGGAGCTGACCCTGGCGGTCCTGCTCAAGCGCTTCCGGTTCCATCCGGCGCCGGGGCACGAGGTGACGCCGATCGAACGGTTCGTGCTGTGGGCGGCCGACGACATCCGCATGAACGTGACGCCGCGTACGACGTAGTCAGTGCGGGAAGCGCACACCCGTGGCGGCCTCCGAGATCTCCCACAGGCGGCGGGCCGTCGCGGCGTCCGTGGCCGGGAGGCCGATCTCCACCGGCTTCGGGGCGCCGCGCAGTTCGCCCCTGCCGTCCGGCCCGATGAGTTGTCCGCCCGCCGCCTCCGGGGCGGTCGCCGCGTACAGCTGGGGCAGGGCGCCGTCGGCGGGGGACTGTGCGAGGGGTCGCAGGAGGCGGCCGAAGAGCAGGGAGACCAGGCCGGTCGGGCCGTCGGTCTGCAGGTTGGTGGCCGTGTAGCCGGGGTGGGCGAGGATGCTGCGCACGGGGCTGCCCGCGGCGGTCAGACGGCGGTGGAGTTCCCTGCCGAAGACCGCGTTGGCCAGCTTGGACTGGTCGTAGTAGCCCATGGGTGAGTAGCGGCGCTCGCCGGTGAGGTCGTCGAAGCGGATGCGCGCCTTGCGGTGGTTGACCGAGGTCACGGTGACCACGCGGGGGTCCCGGCCCTCGGTCAGCAGGTCGAGGAGCAGTCCGGTGAGCGCGAAGTGGCCGAGGTGGTTGCCCGCGAACTGCAGCTCGTGGCCCTGGGGGCTCAGGGTGCGGGGCGGGGCCAGCACGCCCGCGTTGTTGATGAGGACGTCGACGCGCGGGTGGTCGGCGTGCAGCCGCTCTGCGAAGGCGCGCACCGATTCGAGGTCGGCCAGGTCGAGCCCGCGCACTTCGAGGCGGGCGTCGAGGCCGTCCTTCGGGTGCCGCGCGGTGAGGTCCCGGACCGCCCGACGCCCCTTGTCCTCGTCGCGCACGGCGAGGATCACGTGTCCGCCGCGGGCCGCGACGGCGCGGGTGGTGGCGAGGCCGAGGCCGCTGTTGGCCCCCGTCACCACGGTCACGCGCCCGGTCTGGTCCGGGATCCGGTCGGCGTTCCAGCGCTGATTCTGCATCATGCGGCACACGCTGCCCTTTGTGGCACTCGGTGTCAAGACGCTACCGAGTGCCACGCGTGGCAGGGTGGCGCTACGATGGCCCGGTGAGCCCCCGACCCGAAACCAGCCTCGCCCAGCGCAAACGGCAGCTCGTCGCCGACGAACTGACCGAGGCGGCGCTGCAGTTGCTGGCGTCCAAGGGGTTCGAAGCGGTGACCGTCGACGAGATCGTGACCAGCGCCGGAGTGTCCAAGCGGACGTTCTTCCGGTACTTCGCGTCCAAGGAGGACGTGGTCGTCCAGTTCCTCGCCGACATGGGCACCGGCATCCACGCGGAGCTGACGTCCCGCCCCCTCGACGAGCGCCCGTCCGTGGCGCTGCAGCACGCGGTCTGGGTCTCCATGGCCGTCTGCGGCGACGAGTCGGACCGGGCGCTGCCCGTGGTCCAGCTGATCCTGCGTACGCCCGCCCTGCTCGCCCGCCTCCTGGAACGCCAGGCGCAGTGGCGCGAGGACCTGGCGGCGGAGCTGGCCCGGCGCCTCGGCCTCGACGCCGGGACCGACCTGTATCCGCGGATGGCCGCCGGGATGGCGCTGACCGCCTTCGACACGGTGCTGCGGCACTGGAGCGCCAGCGAGGGCGCCGAGGACCCGGCCGCCCTGATGGACCGGGCCTTCGAGGTCATCGCCCCGGCACTCGACGCGGTGCCGCCGCCCCGGAGCTGATCCGCGGGACGGCCGTCAGGAACGCACGCTGAACGACAGCGATGTCAGCGTGCCCTCGACGCGTCGCTGCAACGCCCTGGCCAGCGGCCGCAGTTGATCCGCGCGGTCGAGCGGCAGCGAGATGGCGAGGGCGGAGGGGACGGTGCCCGCCGTGATGGGCACGGCCGCGCAGACCGTGCCCGGCGTGTACTCCTGCCGCTCGTGCACGGGGCGCCCGCGGTCCATGCGGGCGAGCCTGCGCAGCAGGGCCCGTTCGTCCTGGACGGTGTACGGGGTGAGCCCCTCCACCGGGTGGCGCGCGAGGTGGTCGCGGCGTTCCTTGTCGTCGAGCTGCGCGAGCAGGCACTGGCCGATGGCGTGGGCGTGCGCGGTGCGCCGGAACTCCGCCCACTCCTCGACGGCGGGGGTCGCTGCGCCCGCGGCGGACAGCACGACGTTGACCTCGCCGTCCTCGTACAGGGCGTAGTAGACGGCGGCGCCGAAGTCGTCGCGCATCCTGCCGAGCCAGTCGGCGAGTTCGGCCCTGGCGGCCTGTTCGTCGGCGGGGCCCGCCAGGCGTCGCGCCGACTCCCCCATCGCGTACAGGCCGCCCTCGCGGATCAGATAGCCGTCGTGCACGAGGGTGCGCAGCAGGTGGTACGTCGTCGCGAGCGGGAGCCCCGCGGCTCTGGCGAGGCGCTTGGCGGTCGCCCCTTCGTGCCGTTCGGCCACCGCTTCGAGCAGGCGCATCGCGCGCCTGACCGAGCCGATGAGGGTGGGGCCCTGGCCCTGGTCGGCCGTGCCGTCGGTCATGTATCGCTCCCCATGGGCGCGCCGGTGTGCGCTCGGCGCGCCGCCGCGGAATGGTCGGTTCCAGGTGAAGTCTGTGAGGGCCTGGCCATCGCATGGGTCGATTTGCCGGAAAACGTCAGATCGGGGGTGGCCGCCGACTAACGTTGCAGTTTTGACTGTGCTTCTGGCATGTGCAGGACGCACATGCCAGAGCGACATCGGGGGGACCATGAGGACCGGCAGGGCCGCGCACGAGACCGCCGCGGCACCAACTCCCTTACCGCCCCTGCGCGTCCCGGCCTTCCGCAGGTTCGTCCTCGCCAACCTCGTCTCGGCCACCGGCTCCGCGATGGCCCCGCTCGCCCTCGCGTACGCGGTGATCGGCGCGGGCGGCGGGGCCGGGGCGCTCGGCGTGGTGCTCGCCGCCAACACCGTGCCCACCGTGGTGTTCCTGCTCGTCGGCGGGGTCCTCGCGGACCGGATCTCGCGCAGCAGGCTGCTGTCCGCCGGCAATCTGCTCGCCGCGGCGGCACAGGGCGCCCTCGCCGTCGTGGTGGCCACCGGGCAGGCGGGCACGGCGTCGATCGCGGCGTGCGGCTTCGTGTCGGGCGTCGCGGTGGCCCTCACCACCCCGGCGGCGCAGGGCGTGCTGCCGCAGCTCGTCGCGCCGGAGCAGCTGCAGCGGGCCAACGCGCTGCTGCGCCTTCCGACCAACGCGGTCAAGGTGATCGGCCCGGTGACCGGCGGTCTGGTCGTCGCGGCCGGCGGGCCCGCCTGGGCGCTCGGCTTCGACGCGCTCACCTTCGCCGTCGCCGCGCTGCTCCTGCTCGGGCTGCGGCTCGGCGCCCCGGTCACCGCGAGCGGCGCGCTCGCCGATCTGCGCGCGGGCTGGACGGGCTTCTGGTCACGGACCTGGCTGTGGACGTACACGGCGTCGGGAACGGTCCTGGTCGCCGCGTTCCTCGCGGGCTACCAGCTGCTCGGGCCCGTGACCGCCGAAGAGCACTACGCGGGGGCGCGGACCTGGGGGTTCGTGCAGGGCGCGTTCTCGTTCGGGCTGCTCGCGGGGACGGTGGTGTGCCTGCGCTGGAAGCCGTACCGGCTGCTCGCCGTGGCCGTCACCGCGTCCGCCGGGCTCGCCCTGCCGCTCGCCGCGCTCGCGCTGGGCCTCGCGCCGCCCTGGCTGCTGCTCGCCGCCGCGCTGGCGGGCGTCTGTCTGGACATCGCCGGTGTCACCTGGGTCACCGCGTTCCAACAGCACGTGCCGGACGCGGAGTTGGGGCGCATGAGCTCCTTCAACCAGGTCGGGGAGCGGCTCGCCGTGCCGCTCGGCTATCTCCTGGTCGCGCTCGTCTCGCCCGTGTTCGCCGGCCGGTCGGTGCTGCTCGTCTGTGCGGGGATCGTCGTGGCCGCGAGCGTGCTCAACCTCTGCGTGCGCGACATCCACCGGATCAACAGGACCGCTACGTAAGACAGTTGATTCCTTGACGTTATCGCCGAATGGCATCGGCGCAATCCACGCCAGTGCTCCCGATACTCGTCCCGACCGGAGACCTACCCCGCGGGTCTCCATCCCGGAAGGGACAACACCCCCATGCGTACATCCAGGTCCAGAACCACCGCCGCCGCCGTCCTCGGCGCGGCCGCGCTCGTGGCCTCGCTGGCCGTCGCCCCGACGGCGCTCGCGGCTCCCGCCCCGGCGCAGGACACGGCGGTGTCGGGCTTCACCCCGTCCACGTACGCCGGTTCCTCTGCCGAGAAGGCCGCCAACCAGCAGTTCTTCGAGGCCGTCATGAAGTCGGCGCTGAAGAAGCAGGCGGCGCAGCCCGGCATCCAGGTCGTCACCGTCACCTACAGCACGAGCCGTGCGCCCAGCTTCCGCAGCCAGATAGCGCAGAGCACACAGATCTGGAACTCCTCGGTCAGCAACGTGAAGCTCCAGGAGGGCACACGGGGCGACTTCGAGTACCGCGAGGGCAATGACTCCCGGGGCTCGTACGCCTCCACCGACGGGCGCGGCCACGGCTACATCTTCCTGGACTACCGGCAGAACCAGCAGTACAACTCCACGCGCGTGACGGCCCACGAGACCGGTCACGTGCTCGGCCTGCCCGACCACTACTCGGGCCCCTGCAGCGAGCTGATGTCCGGCGGCGGCCCCGGCCCGTCCTGCACCAACGCCTACCCCAACGCCCAGGAGCGGCAGCGGGTCAACAGCATCTGGGCGCGCGGCATCGCCACCCTCAAGGACCGGGGCGAGCTGACGAAGGTCCGCTGACAACAGGCCCCGCACCAAGCGCTGTTACGAACAGCAAACAGGCCACGGGCCAACCCGGCGCGGCGCGGAACCCTCTCCTCCGGCATGGGGACACATGCTCGTGCTCAGGAGAAGAAGGCGCCGCGCCGCGGCCGGCGGCGCATCCTCGACTATCCGCGCGCGGGACGCCGCGGGGTGCGCCGCTGGCTTCCCTCGTGGCGCCAGTGCCTCGGCTCCTTCGCCCTCTTCGTCGTCACCGTCGCGACGCTCTTCATCTGCGTGTACGTCAGTGTGGACATCCCCGACGAGAACGCGGCATCCCGTCGCGAGGCCAACGTCTACTACTGGTCGGACGGCACCCAGATGGTGAGCACCGGCGAGGTCAACCGGCAGAACGTGGAACTCGACCAGATCGCGCCGTCCGCCGTCGACGCGGTGATCGCCGCCGAGAACGCCTCCTTCTACGGCGACTCCGGCGTCTCCCCCAAGGGCCTGGCCCGCGCCGCCGTGAACATGGTCCGCGGCCAGGAGACGCAGGGCGGCTCCACCATCACCCAGCAGTACGTGAAGAACACCTACCTCTCCCAGGACCAGACGGTCACGCGGAAGGTCAAGGAGTTCGTCATCGCGCTGAAGGTGGACCGCAAGAAGAGCAAGGACGAGATCCTCAAGGGGTATCTCAACACCAGCTGGTTCGGACGCGGCGCCAACGGCATCGAGGCCGCCGCCCACGCCTACTACGGCATCCCCGCCAAGAAGCTGAACCCCAGCCAGGGCGCGTTCCTCGCCGCGATGCTGAAGGGCGCCGAGCTGTACGACCCCTCGGGCGGCAGCGCCAACCGGGAGCGGGCGCGCGGGCGTTGGGCGTGGATCCTGGACCGGGAGGTGCAGGTGGGCCTGATGACGAAGAAGGAACGCGCCAAGCACCGCACCTTCCCCGAGCCGCGCAGGCAGTCGCGGTCCACCAGCCTCGGCGGCCAGACCGGCTATCTCGTCGACGTCGCCAACCGGTACGTCAGACAGCACACCGGCCTCACCGACAAGGACCTGGCGCGCGGCGGCTACCAGATCCACACCACCTTCGACCGGACCAAGGTGCGCGACCTGGAACGGGCGGTGCGCCGCGTCCTGGCCAGGGACATCGACCCGAAGAAGCGGGCCGCCGACAAGGACGTACAGGTCGGCGCCGCGTCCGTGCGGCCGTCCGACGGGGCGGTCCTCGCGCTGTACGGCGGGCCCGACGCCACCGAGCACTTCACCAACAACGCCGACACGTCCGGTGTCCCCGCCGGTTCCGCGTTCAAGCCGTTCGTGCTCGCGGCCGCGCTGGAGCACGGGATTCCGTACCGCATGCCGCGCATCGCCGACGCGGGCTTCCAGGCATCGGGCGGCGTGCGCCTCGCGGTCACCGCCGACAGCGCCTACACCCCCGACGGCACCCTGGGCGTGCTGCCGGACGGCCGGGACCCCGACCATCCCACGCTCGCCGAGGCCCTGGTCTCCGGCGGCAACGCGACGTACGTACGCCTCGGCAAGGACGTCGGCAGGCAGAAGGTACGCGACACCGCCGTCGCCACAGGGCTGCTGCGGCAGAGCATGGCCCGCCTGGAGCCGACGTTCTCCATCGGCACGTCCACGCCCAGCGCGATCCGCATGGCCACCGCGTACGGCACCTTCGCGAACGACGGCGTACGGCACGACCCGTACTCGGTGACCAAGGTCGTCAAGGACGGCACGGAGCTGCCGGGACTCGACGTACCCGCAGCGCAGCGGGCCCTCGACCCGCAGGTGGCACGCGAGGTCACCGGCGCGCTGCGGGCGGGCGGCAAGCGCCTGGGCCTGCGGGCCGCCGCGGGCTCCACGGGCGACCAGGACCGGCTGAAGTCGGCCTGGTTCACGGGCTTCACGAAGGACATGTCGACGGCGGTGACGCTGTTCCGGGTCCGCGCGGGCGAGCCCCAGCTGCTCCCCCTGTCGGGCGTGGGCGGCGCGAAGTCCCGGCGCGGCAACGTGTTCCCGCCCCGGATCTGGGCCGCGTACACCGGGGAATCGCTCCGCGCGCGATGACGCGACGGCCGGGGGATGCCCCTGAAAGCCGGGGAACGCCCCTGAGAGCCGGGGACATGGCACAGGCTCTCAGTCCCCCCACGACCTCCCCATGCAGCCCAGGCGCCTTCGCCCTCCCCCGCACCTATCCTGAGGAAGCATGACGGGGGACTCTCGGACGGCGGACGGGGGCGTCGACTCTCCGATGGATCACGCGAGTTGGCGCGTACGACTGCGCAGGTGGGCGGTGTCGGGGAGCGGTGACGTCCTCGGTGCGGGGGTGCTGTTCGGCGCGGACCGCGTCCTCACCTGCGCCCATGTGATCCGCGACCCGGAGACCGGGCTGCGCCCCGAGCGCGTCCAGGTCGAGTTCCCCACGCTGCAGGGCCTGCCCCGCACCCCGCGCCGCACCGCGACGGTGGAGGCCGGGCACTGGGTGCCGCCGTTCGGCAAGGCGCAGGGCGACCTCGCGGTGCTCGTCCTGGACGAGGCGGCTCCGGTGCCCTCGCCCGTCACCCTGCACCGCACGCTCGACTACCGGGGCGCGCCGGTCCTCATCGACGGCTTCCCCGAGTACCGCTCCGGCGGCCAGTGGCTGACCGGCTCCTGCATGGGCCCCGGCGGCGAGGGCGACGAGCGGGTGCAGATCGACGTCACCGGTTCCGGCGGGCTGCGCGGCGGTTTCAGCGGCGCGGGGGTGCGCGAGGAGGACACCGACCGGCTGCTCGGCATCGTCGCGCAGGCCGACGAGAGCGGCGCGCACGGGTACATGATCCCGGCGGCGACCGTCGCCAAGTACTTCCACCGGTTCGCCGAGCGGTACGTCACCGGGCCGCACGCCGTGCCGGGCCACCGCGTCGTCTCCGCGGAGGCCGCCCGCACGGCCCGCCCGCACGGCCTGCAGCGCACCGTCACCCGCTGGCTGAACGGCGACGCGGGCGCCTGGGACACCGAGGTCCTCTTCATCGCCGCCGACGACGAACGGGCCCGGCAGGCGCTGTACGTCGTCCTGAACATGGCCGACCGGGAACAGGCACCCCAACTCGCCGTGCAGCCCGTCGAGTTGGCGCCCACCGGAGACCCGCCGGGCCCCGCGGACACCGGCACCCCGCTGCTGTCCCGCGCCGGGATCGCCCCGCGCGTCGGCAGCATCGGCCTCGTCCTCGACCTGGAGGGCGTCGCCATCGACGACCCCGAACGGCCCGAACTGCGCGAGGCCCTCGCCGTGCTCCGGCACGAACTGCGCCACGCCGCACCGCACCGCGCCGCACCACGGCGGCGCCCCGCCGTCGCCGTGCTCTTCGCCGACAGGTCCGCCACCGAGCCCGTCACCGCCGTGCGGATCCTGCACGAACTCGCCGCGTCCGGCGCCCGGTTGCTCCTGGTGGTACGGGACAGCGCGCACGGCTTCCCGTACGCCGCAGCGGAGCATCTGCTGCCCGCCGACCACGCCCCGCGGTGGCTGCAGCGGATCGGCACCCGGGTCGACGTGCTCGCCGACACCGAGCGGCGGGCCAGGCGGCTCTTCCAGCGCGTGGAACCGCACGTCGTGGACCCGCCGGTGCCCACCGGGCACGCGGCGCGCGCCGCCCTGTGGACGGTGCAGCTCAGCACCGAACTGCGGCCGCAGGGCGGACGCGGCGCCCCGCGGCTCCTCGAAAAGCTCAGCCACGCCGAACAGGCCGTGGACGGCTATCTGTTGCGGGCCGAGCGCGCCGAGACCGAGCTGCGCGGCATGCTGGAGGGACATCTGCGGCTGCGCGCGCTGCTCCGCGACCACCAGGCCAGGCTCGCCGGGCGCGGGCTCGCCGAGCACCCCGACGCGGTCGAGCCGTACCGCGAGGCGCAGCGCCTCCTGATGGCCGGTCCGTGCCCGCTCGCCGACGCCGAGCGGGCCGTGGAGGCGTTCACCCGGGTGGTGCGGCGGCTCGCCGATCCGGACGGCGCCCCGTGACGCCCGGCACGCCCTGCCCGCACCCCGGCTGCTCGGGCGCCCTCACCCCCACCGGGTACTGCCTGGCCAGCGGGGAACGCGTCGACCCGGACACCGGCCTGCACTCCGCACCGACCGCGCCGACCGCGGTGGCCACGCCCTCGCCGTCACCCTCGCCCTCGCCCGAGGAGTCCTCGCAGCAGTGGATCGTCGACCCCGGCATCGGCGCCACCACCCCGCCGCGCCCCGCCCACGTCGAACTGCCCCCGGAGAACCCCGACCCCACCGTCCTGCCCACGATCACCCTCCTCGACCGCGCGGACAGCAGGGACGCCGACGCCGGGGAACCCGTCGCCCCGGGTGAACTGCCGCTGCCGCCGGGCACGTTGCTGGCCGGTCAGTACCGCCTGGTGCGGCCGCTCGGCTACGGCGGCATGGGGGAGGTCTGCCTCGCCCACGACACCAAGGTCGACGACCGTGCCGTCGCCATCAAAATGCTGCACGCCGAGCTCGCCGCGGACTCGTACAGCCTCCTGGAGGGCGAACGCAAGGAGCTGGTCGAGCTCAACCACGACGGCTTCATCCGGGTGTTCAACTACGGCCACCACACCGGGATCGGGGACTTCCTCGTCCTGCAGTACGTCGACGGGCTCACCCTCGAAGAGGTGCGGGACCGCGCCCGCGCGTGCCCCGAGGAGTTCGGCGACGGACGCTTCCTGGAGTTCGTGCTCGCCTACGGCGTGCGGATCCTGGCGCCGCTCGCCCATCTGCACGCGCCCGGACGCGGCAAGGTGTACGGCGACCTGAAGCCGTCGAACGTCATGCACGACGGCTCCACCACCAAACTCATCGACGTGGGCAGCGTGCGCCGCGCGGGACGGCCCGGGCTCACCACCGCCCTCTACCGCGCCCCGAGCGTCGGCGACCACGGCGAAGCCACCCCGCAGGACGACCTGTTCAGCCTCGGCGAGACCCTGCGCACCCTGTGCGGGCTCGGCACCAGCAGGCACGACCTCGCGGCGCTCTCCGCGCTCGGCCCGCTCGAAGGACCCGCCGCCGACCCGCGCGGCCTCGGCCCGGTCTCCCTGGCCAGGGCGCTGCGCCGGGCCACCCGCACCCGGCGCGCCGACCGCTACGCCACCGCGGGCGAGATGGCCGACCAACTGCGCGGCGTCTTCCGCGAGTTGCGTTCCTTGCGCACCGGAGCCGAGACCTTCGAGCCGTCGCCGCTCTTCCTGCAGTCCGCGTACGCCCTGGACGGCGGGCTCGGCGCCGCCCCCGACGTCTCGCACTGGGCGGCGTCCCCGCCGTCGGCACCCCACCGCACCACGCCCGAGCCGCCCGAGGTGGCCCAGCGCCTCCCCGCACCGCGCCCCGACCCCGACGACGACCACCACGGCGAACTCAGCAGGCTCAGCGACGACGACCCCGAGGCGCTCCTGCACCACACCGGGGACTGGCGGGACTCCCCCGAGGTCCATCTGCTGCGCTGCAGACTGCGGTTGCGGGTCGCGCTGCGCACGGACGGCGATCTGTCGCCCGCCGAGACCGCGCTGGCCCTCGCCGACGGCGCCATCGGTCCCGCCGACGCCCCGCACGACTGGCGGCTCGACTGGCACCACGGCCTGCTCGCCCTCGCCCGCTCCCGGGTGGCCGAGGCCCGCGAGCACTTCGACCGGGTCTATGCCGCGATCCCCGGCGAGTACGCGCCCAAGCTGGCGCTCGGGCACTGCGCCGAGCACCTGGGGCGCTGGCACGAGGCGCTGACGTTCCACGAGGCCGTACGGCTGCGCAACCCCTCGCTGGGCAGCGCCGCGTTCGGCGCCGCCCGCGCCCGTCTCGCCCTCGGCGGGCCCGACGCCCTCGACGCCGCGATCGGCGCGCTCGACGCGGTGCCCCAGCACTCCCGGCACCGCACGGCGGCCCGCACCGCCGCCGTGCGCATCCACATCGGCCACGCCCGCGACACCGCGGGACTCGGCACGGCGCTGCGCCGCCTCGCCGGTCTCTTCGCCGCGCACGGCCTGACCGACGAACAGGCCCGCGTCCGCATGAAGGCGGAGGCCTGGGAGACCGCGCACCGGCTGCTCGCCGGGGACGTCACCCCGGCGCGGCTGCGCGAGGTCGCGTCGGACGCCGACCCGCGGCTCGAATTCCCCGGCGACGAGCGGGAGTTGCGCAAGGACCTGTCCCGCTTCTACCTGGCCCTCGCCCATCAGGCGGGACGCAACTCCGACGCGGAACTCGCCGAACTCCTCCTGGACCGCGCCTACGCGGTACGCCCCTTCGCACTCCGGCACTCCCGATACGGCAGGGACACTCCATGGCTCGGCAAGAGGATCAGGAACTGGATCAGGACGAGCACGCCCGCGCCACGATCGGCCTGGAGGTGAACCAGGTCGTCGAACTGCCGCGCCCGCGCGCCCCGCACACCGAGGAGACGGAGCCGATGTACGCGGTGCTCAACGTGACGGTGCACAGGCCCGGCACCCCCACGGGCGCACCTCCCGCCGCACCAGACGCACCAGACGCGACCGTGCGCGCCCCAGCCGCACGCACCCGGCTCGCCGAAGTCCTGCTCATCGACCACTCGTCCTCGATGGTGATCCCGCCCAGCAGGCTCACGGCCGCCCGCGCCGCCGCCGTCAGCGCGCTCGCACGGATCCCGGACGGGGCGCTCTTCGCCCTGGTCGCGGGCGCCGACAAGGCCACCATGATCTACCCGAGGCGGCCGGGACTCGCCGTCGCGCACGCCGAGTCGCGGGCCGCCGCCGAGGCCTCGCTGCGCGACTGCACCCCCGGCGGCGGCACCGCGATGGGCACCTGGCTGGAGCGCGCCGACCGGCTCTTCCGCGAACTGCCCGCGGGCTCCGGCCCCGGCTACGTACGCCACGCGCTGCTGCTCACCGACGGCAAGAACGAGCCCGGCTACGAGACGCCCGACGAACTGCGCAGGCGCGTCGAGCGGTGCGCGGGCGCCTTCGACTGCGACGTGGTCGGCATCGGGGACGCCTGGGAGACCGAGGAACTCCTGCTGATCGCGGGCGCGTTGAGCGGCCGCACCCGGGCCGTCGACGATCTGACGCGGCTGCCCGGCGAGCTGGCCGCGCTCGCCGGACAGGCCGCGGAGCGCGACGTCACCGGGCTGCGGCTGCGCCTGACCCACCGCGCGGGCGCCCGCCCGCACCTCTTCGAACAGGTCCATCCCACCCGCACCGCACTCACCCCCGCCCGCGTCGACCTGTCCGGCGTCGCGGCGGGCGCGGGCGGCCCCGTCCACGAGTACGAACTGGGCCCGTGCGGCCAGGAGACCCGCGCCTACCTCCTCGGCGTCGGCGCGCCCTACGACCCCGCCAGGCTCGGCAAGGAACTCCTGCTCACCGAGGTGGAGATCACCGCCGACCACCCAGAGGGGCTCGAACTCCCGCCGCCGCTCCCGGTGTTGATGCGCTGGACCGACGACCCCGACCTGTACAGCCGCCTGGACCCGCAGGTCTCCCACTACCGGCACCTGGAGGAGCTGCACGGCACCTTCGAGGAGGCGTGCAGGGCACTGAAGCGCGGCGAGAGGACGACGGCCGAACAGCTCCTCGGTGCGGCCTGGCGGCTCGCCGCGGACGCCGGCGACACGGCGATGCGCGACCATCTGCGCCGCCTGGTCCGGGTCCGCGACAGCGACCGGGGCGAGGTCGAACTCCTCGACCGCATCGCCCGGTTCGACGTGGAGGCCGCCCGCATCCAGTCGAGCACCACGGTCCTGCCCGGCGCCCGCCGCCCCCGCACCCGGCCGCCCGGCGGCACCCGATGACGCTCTCCCCGCACACCGCCCGGCTGATCGCCGCCGACGCCCTGCGCCGGATCCGCCGCTACGTCTGGCCCCCGCCGCCGCACCACCCGCACGCCCCGCCGCGCAACCGCACCTATCTGCGCGACCGCCTGATCGCCCTGCCGCTGCTCACCGTCGTCGCGGCCGCCTCCTTCGGCTGGGCCTACGCCGAGGTCCGCGCCGACTCCGCGGCCCTGCACGACAGTTACCTGCCCGCGCTCGTCGACCTGGCCGACGCCGAGATGTCCCTGCGCATCGCCGACCGCGAGGCCGGGCGGAACCTCGACGCCGGCGAGTCGGTGCGGCTCAGCGGCCTCGGCACGCCGTACCGGACCCGCACCACCCGCGCCACGCAGAGCCTCAACCAGGTGTCCCGCAGCGGCGCCCTGACCACCGCCGAACGCCAGGACCTCGACGTCATCGCGGGCCTCGTCGTCGACTACGGCACCTGGATCGCCTTCGCGCAGAGCAACGTCGGCGACCCCGCGCTGCGGGACGCCGGACTCTCGTACGCCCGCAGCATGCTCTGCTCCGCGCCCGGCACCGCGAAGGACCCGGGCCCCGGCGGCTATCCGCCCTGCCCGCACACCACGGGGTCCGACGCGACCGCCGTGGTCGACCGGATCTCGGCCCTCGAAGGAAGCCTGCGCGGCAGGCTCGCGGACCGGGCGGAACTCGGCGCGGGGGTGACCGCGGCCGCCGCCGTCGCCGTCATCGCCCTCGTCCTGCTCGTGTTCGGCCTGTGGCGCACCGAGCTCTTCCTCCACCACCGCTTCCGGCTGCGCGTCGGCGTCCCGCTGCTGGTGGCCGCGGTGCCGCTGCTCGCCGTGCCGTTCCTGACGGCCGACGCGGTGCTCGCCCACCGGGCCCAGCAGCGCGTCACCGGCACGGCGGGCGATCTGGCCGACCGGACGTCGCCGCGGATCGAGAGCACCCGCGACGAGCGGCCCTTCGGCCGGCGCCACCCCCTCCTCATCGAATCGCTGCGCGGCCGCGCCGAGCACGACCTGGCCGCCGGGCGCCTGTCCGCCCTGGACGGTGCCGCGCCGTGGGTGGTGCCCGTCGGCCTGCTCGGCGCGGGCCTGATGGGCGGTTCGCTGCACGCCTACCGGCGCGAGTACGTCCTCATCGCCCGGTCCGGAGCGGTCGCGTGAGCCGGGCCCGCGCGGTGCTCCGCGCCCTCGTCGCGGGCTGCCTCCTCGCCGTCACCGCCGTCACCGCGGGTGCCTGCGGGGGCGGGCGGCCCGACACGCTCGTGGTGCTCGGCCCGTGGACGGGCCCCGAGGGCGAGGCGTTCGAGGCGATGCTGCACCGGCTCGACGACGGCACGGGCCAGACCTATGCCTACGAGGGCACCCGCTCGCTGCGCGAGACGCTCGTCGCACAGCTGGAGGCGGACGCCCCGCCCGACGTGGCGATCCTCAACAGCGTCGGCGAACTCGCCGAGTACGCACGCACGGGCCGCATCAAGCCCCTCGACGGCGCCGCCGCCCGCGCCTACCCGCCCTGGGCCCCCGCCCTCGACGTGGCGGGCGCGGGACGCCACACGTACTGGGTGCCGCTGAAGGTCGACCTCAAGAGCCTGGTGTGGAGCGACGCGGGCCGGTCCGCCGCGTCCCCCGACTGGTGCGTGGGCCTGGCATCGCAGGCCACGTCCGGCTGGCCGGGCACCGACTGGATCGAGGACATCCTGCTGCACACGGCGGGCCCCGACGTCTACGCCCGGTGGGCCACCGGCGGCCTCAGCTGGCGGGACGAGCGGGTCCGCACGGCCTGGACGACCTGGGCCGGCCTGCTCGGCAAGCGCTCCAAGGCGTCCGTCGACCAGTCCCTGACCACGTCGTACGAGGGAACACCCGACCCGGCGAAGCGCGGCGGGCTCCCGCGCGGACTGCTCGGCTCCCTTTCGCCGCGCTGCAGCCACGAGCACCAGAGCGCCTTCATCCGGTACGTCTACGCCGACCGCCGGGTCCGCGTCGATCCGTCGGCGGGCTTCCTGCCCGGACCCGCCGCCCACGACGGGGCGTACGAGGTGGCGGGCGACATGGCCGCCGTGTTCAGCGACGACCCGCGGGCCCGCGGACTCGTCGAGCGCCTCTCGGGCAGGACGGCCCGGGCGCTGTGGCGGGCGGCGGCCCAGAAGGAACCGCAGCCGTTCTTCCCCGGCGCGGGCGACCCGCAGCCCACCGACCCGACCGGCAGGCGCCTCGCGCGGATCCTCACCGAGCGGGCGCGCACGCTCTGCTTCGACGCCTCGGACGTGATGCCGCCGGGGCTGCGCGACGCGTTCCACCGCGCCGTCCTGCAGTACTTCAGGAACCCCGGGGGCGACCGCCTGGACACGCTCCTCAAGCAGCTCGACACCGTGCGCGCGGAGACCTCGCCCGGCACCGGGCAGGGCCGCCCGCCGGTGTCGGGCGTCTGCGCGCCGCCGGGCGGCTAGGGCCCGGCGTCAGCGCAGCTCCTCCGGGCAGGCCGTGCCGCGCGGCAGCTGGTAGGGGGCGCCGAGCCGGTAGGTGCCCGCCTCGGGGGCGATCAGCTCGGTCCACTTGTCGCCGTCGGCGTTCTCCTCGGCCTCCATCAGACAGCCGTTGACGTTGGCGTACTTCTTGGGGAGCGAGTCGTCGGACTCCCGCAGCCTCTTGGACTCCTCGGTCTCCTTGGGCCGCTCGACGCCCTTGCCCTTGGCGTCGACGATGCTCAGCCACGGCGAGTACGGGATGCGGATCAGGATGCGCCCCGGCTTCGTCACGCGCAGCGTCATGCCGCCCTGCTCGGCCCGCTGGACGACGGCGTTCGGCTCGGCGAGCGGCGTCGGGTCGGTGACCTCGTACAGCTGCCAGTTCTCGTCGACCCACACCTGCTTCAGATACGGCAGGCCCTTCTCGACGAGCGCCGCCTCGCGCTTGCCGCCGTCGCCGTCGGGCTCGCCCTTGGGGAGCACGACGTAATGCACGGACCAGCGCTGCAGCCACTCGTGGTAGTTCGCCGAGTTCAGGGTGTCGTCGTAGAAGAGCGGGTTGCGCTCCATGTCCGCCTGGCGGTTCCAGCCGCGGGCGAGGTTCACGTACGGGGCGAGCGCGGACGCCTCGCGGTGGCTGCGGGCGGGCACGACCTCGACGCGGCCCTTCGCGGCGTCGACCTCCTGCAACTCGTTGACCAGCGGCGCCAGCTCACGCGTCCAGGAGGCGACGGGCGTGCCGTGCACTATGTCGTCGACGGACTTGAACCCGATCCAGCCGGTGAAGCCGACGACCGCCACGACGATCACGTACCAGACGCGGGACTTGCGCGCGTGGTACGGCAGCGCGGCCAGCAGCGCGACGCCCGCGAAGGACATCGCGAGGCGGGTGATGTTGGAGCCGATCTGCGAGTTGACGATCCACACGCCGAGCACGAACGCCGCGTACACGGCGGTCGTGATCCGCACCGTCTTCCACTGCTTGGGCACGACGAAGTAGATGAGGGCCGCGAAGAGCAGCGGCAGCGACGCCGAGCCGAACGACATCGGCTGGGTGCCGGAGAACGGGAAGAGCCACGCGGAGACGCCGACGACCACGGCGGGCGCGAGCCCGAGGGCGTACGCACCGGGGTAGCGCTTGCTGAGGAACAGCGCGACGGCGACCATCCCCACGAAGAGCCCCGCGACCGGGCTTCCCATCGTCGCGAGCGCCGCGAACGGCGCGGCGACCAGGGCCTTCGCCCATCGCTTGTAGCGCCAGCGGTGCGGCCAGCAGAACACCGCGGCGACCGCCATCAGCGCGAACATCTGGCCGAGTCCGTACGTCACACGCCCCGACACCGCGTTGCACAGCAGCGCGAAGACGCCCGCGGCCGTCGGCCACAGCAGCGTCTTCACCGCCCGGCTGCGGATCAGGATCATCGTGAGCAGCGCGGCCGACACGGTCCCCGCGACCATCATCGTCGTGCGCACGCCGAGCACCGACATCAGATACGGCGAGACGACGCTGTACGACACCGGGTGCATGCCGCCGTACCAGGCCAGGTTGTACGCCGAGTCCGGGTGCCGCCCGACGAACTCCGCCCAGGCGTCCTGCGCGGCGAGGTCGCCGCCGCTGCTGGCGAAGGTGAAGAACCAGGCGATGTGCAGCACACCGGCGACGACCGTCGCGACGGTCACCGGATGCCGCAGGAAACGCACGCTCCGCGACGCGGTCGGCGCCGGTGCCGTGGGGGTGCGGCGCTGCGCGGGCAGCTTTATTCGCGCACCGGTACCGCGTGTGCCGCTGTCCGGCTCGGCGTCGTCGTCGGCGCGCGTCGGCTCGGCTGTTGCCACTGGAGGCTCTCCCCGTGTCGTTCCCATCCATGGGGTCGAGCCGGCGAGGGGTCCGTCCCGGAACACCCCGTCCTCAGCCCCGGCGTACGTACTGCCCCCCGAACTTGTGACGCTAGCACGCAGCCGCGGGGGGATGCCCGGGCCCCGGGCATCCCCCCGCAGGGGTTCGGCCTACTCCGGCCGCCCCGTCCGCACGTGCCGCGTCCCTCAGCCGACGCGCTTCAGCTTGGCGCCGAAGGACGGTTCGCTGAGGTCCTTCTGGAGCGCGACCGGCACCTCGACGGCATCTCCCTTGCCGTCGCCGACGCTCAGCACACCGACCTTGGTGCCTGCCTTCGCCGAGTGCGGCAGGGACTTGCCCTTCTCCGCGTCGAGCTCCAGCTTCACCGTCAGGCCCGACCAGCCCACCGCGGAGACGTCCTTGGTGGCCACGACCGGGGTGGTGCCGCCCAGACCGTCGTCCACCTGCCCGACGACGGCGCCCTTCTTCACGATGGTCTTCGCGGTCAGGGCGTCCTTGCCCGCCTCGATGAGCTGGCGGGTGACCTTGGTGACCTCGTCGATGTTGGCGACGCCGTTGTTCCCGTACTGGCCGAGGGCGGCGCCGATGATCGTCTGGGGCTTGCCGTCGATCACCTTCTCCGCGGCGAAGAGGATGTTGCCGCCCGCCGCGGTGGTGGTGCCGGTCTTGATGCCGATGGCGACGGTCGGCACGAGGCCGAAGAAGTTGTTCTGCTTGTCGCCGTTGAGGTCCTTGTAGCTGGGCTGGCGGGAGATCTCGTTGAAGACGGGGTTCTCCATGGCCGCCCGGCCCAGCTTCACCAGGTCCTCGGCGGTCGAGACCGTCGTCTTGTCCAGGCCGCTGGGGTCCGTGTAGTGGGTGTTCTTCATCCCCAGCTCCTTGGCGGTCTTGTTCATCTTCGCGACGAACTCGTCCTCCGACGTGCTGTTGGTGTCCCACCGGGCGAGCAGCTTGGCGACGTTGTTCGCGGACGGGAGCATGACCGCCTGCAGCGCCTCGTACTCGCTGAGCTTCTGGCCCTCGGTGACCTTGACGACCGACTCGTTCGCCGGCTTGCCCGTCTCGTAGTGCTTCTGCGCGGCGGCGTCGACCGGGATCTTCGGGCCGTCCTCACCCTTCTTCAGCGGGTGGTCGCGGAGGATCAGATACACCGTCATGACCTTCGCGATGCTCGCGATCGGCACGGGCTTCTGCTCGCCGGACGTGCCGAACGTCCCGATGCCGTTGACGTCCATCGCGGCCTGGCCCTGGCCCGGCCACGGCACGGACGGCTTGTCCCCCGCGAAGGAGACGGACTCCTGCGCGGTCAGCTGCAGGGTCGGCGTCGGAAGCGGCCGCACGGCCTGTACGACCGCAAACACGACCACCAGGAGCAGCACCAGCGGCGTCCAGATCTTGACCCTGCGCACGGCGGTGCGGACCGGGGTCTCCGGCGGCGGCGGGGTGTTCGTCAGCTCGGCGAGCAGATCGATCGGCGGCTTCGGCGGCAGCGGCTGCTGCGTCGTCCGCTCCACCGGCGGGGGCACGGCGGGGCCGGTCGCCGCGGGGGCGGCGGCCGCCTTCTTGTCCGTGGCCCGGCCCTCGTCCGCGCCCTCGCCCTTGGCCGCACCGGCGGGCGCGGGCTTCGGGGCGGGCTTCGGCGCGGGCTCGTCGAGCGGCTTCAGGGCGACGAACTTACTCGTCCGCTCCGCGTCCCCCTCAGGCTTTGCAGTGCCCTTTGCACTCTCACCCTTGGGCTCCTCGGGGCTCTTGAGATCGCCCAGCTTGAGCATGGTGGTGGCCTGGTCGACGCCCTTGCCCGCGGCGTCGGCCGGAAGCGCCTTGAAGACGGCGGTGGCCTGGTCGACACCGGTCTCGGGGGCCTTGGGAGCCTTGGGGGCTTCGGGGGTCTTCGGGGTCTCGGCCGAGGCGTCGGCCGGGGTGGCGTCGCTCTTGGCGGAGTCGTCGTCGGGCTTGGCGTCAGCCTTCTCGGCGGACTTGTCGTCGGCCTCGCCCGAGGACGCGTCGTCCGTCGCTGAGTCGGAGTCGGAGTCTGAGCCGTCCTTGGCGTCGTCCTTGGCGTCGTCCTCAGCCGGGGCGCCCGCGTCCGCGTCGGCGTCGGCCTCCGCGTCGGTCGAGGTCACATCCTCGCCCGAGGAATCGTTGCCCCTGGCGGAATCCGCGGCGTCGGCGTCGTCCGTGCTGCCCTCGTCCGTGCCGCTCCCGTCCGTGCCGCTCCCGTCCGCGTCGGCCTCCGCGTCGGCCTCCGCGTCGGTGCCCTTGTCCGCCTCCGGTTCGGCCGGAGCCGCAGCCTCGTCCGCAGACTCCTCGTCGCCCGCGACCCACGCCGCGACCGCGGCCCGCAGCCGCGCGTCACCGTTCTCGCCCGAGGGCGCCTCCGGCGCGTCCGACGCTTCCGGAGCCTCCGGCACATCGGACGCTTCCGGCTCCTCCGACGCCTCCGGCGCCTTCGCGCCATTGACCGTCTTCGTCGAGAAGACCGCCGTCGCCGTGTCCTCACGCGCCTGCGGCGTCTCGCGGGTCATCGCGAGGCGCGGGTCCCGTTCCTCGGGCACCGGCGCAGAATCCGCCGCAGTCGGGTTCCCCGACGACTTCCGCTGCTTCGACCTGTCGGGGGTCTCGCCCGCCACCGATGCCTCCTCGTACGCCATGCCGTATGCCGATGCTGATGCTTGCCGTGCGCCAAATCAGGCCGGACCCCACTGTCCGAACCGTGTACCAGTGTCCTGTGTGAGGGCTTAACCCCCGTGGTAGACGAGAACGACATACCTACTGGTTCCCGTACATCCCGCCCACGCACTCTCGACAGACCAATGTGAGAGGGGTCACCCTGTCATTCATCCACGCGGGGAGGCATGGATGGGCAGGAGCCGCAGAACAATTCCGGAGGAGCTTCTGCTGCTCGCTTTGGACCCGGCCACGGGTACCACAGCGCAGCCGCAGTCGCTCGACCTCGGTCTGGCCGGAGCACAGCTAGTGGAGCTGGCGCTGGCCGGACGGATAGCCCCTGACGGGGATCGTATCGCCGTGGTGATGCCACGGCCGACCGGAGATCCGACTCTGGACTCCGCACTGGAACTGCTGCGCAGGCGCGGCAGCCCGGTTCGGGCGGTCCACTGGATCGGCGGGCCCCGACTGGGGCTGCGCCAGACGTACCTCTCGCACCTGGAGCGATGCGGCATGGTCCATGCCGTGGCGGGCCAGATGTGCGGGGTACTGCCGACGACTCGCTACCAAGCGACGGACACGGCGATCAGCCGGGAAATCAGGTCCCGGCTCGATTCGGCGATCCGCACCGGTGTACCACCGGACCCGCGGACCGCGGCGCTCGCCGCACTGGCCCACGCGGTCGGTCTCGGCAAGCATCTGTACCCGGGGAACGAAGGGCGTTCATCGCGCTCACGCCTCCGGGACCTCATCAGGCACGACCCCATGGGCGGCCTCGTGGCGCACGCCGTGATGGACGTTCAGAACGGCGTGGCCGCTCAGCCGCGCCGCAGCGCCGCACCGGCAGGTCCCGCGGGACCGAGCGGTCGGCAGCCGGCCAGGTCGGCACCGGACCCCGCCGGGGTTCCGATGCAGCCGCGCCGTGGATCCATGGCACGCGCCGTGGCCCACTGAAACACCGCTCGACACGCACCGCTCGACACACAGCAGCACGTTCCGCTCAGCACCGCCACGCACCACAGCGCCGCACCGCAGTCCCCCAGACCCGGTTCGGGAGCCGCTGGGCCGCGCGGGGCAACGGCACCGGTCCGTCCGGACGACGACGCCGGTACCACCGCTCCGCGCGGCCGCACACCCTTTTGGCGCCGCAGGGTCGGCACGCACCCCTTTCGCACCCGCCCTCTCGTTCGCACATCGGCTGTTTCCCAGCGGTGCCGCACTTTTTGGTGGCACTCTGCTGAGCAGCAGATACGCAAAGTAGAGGCATGCAAGCCGGAGGTGCACGTCCCGTGGCGTCCAATGTCAATCCCACTGTCAGGCGACGCCGGTTGGGCCAGGAGCTTCGTCGGCTCCGCGAGCTCAAGGGCATGACGGCCGAGGAGGTCGCCGAGCGTCTGCTCGTCTCGCAGTCGAAGATCAGCCGCCTGGAGAACGGCCGTCGCTCGATCAGCCAGCGCGACGTACGCGATCTGTGCGGCGTCTATGAGGTCGAGGACCACCGCATCGTCGATTCGCTGATGCAGATGGCCAAGGATTCGCGCCAGCAGGGCTGGTGGCACTCCTTCGGCGACATCCCGTACAGCGTGTACATCGGTCTGGAGACGGACGCCGCGTCCCTGCGCGTGTACGACCCGCAGGTGGTGCCGGGTCTGCTGCAGACCCGTGCGTACGCGGAGGCGCTGATCACCGGCGCGCTGCCGGAGACCACGCCCACCGACATCGAGAAACGCGTCCAGGTGCGCATGCGCCGTCAGGACCGCATCGCGGCGCCGGACAATCCGCTGCGCCTGTGGACCGTTCTCGACGAATCCGCGCTGCGCCGTGTCGTCGGTTCCCGGCATCTCATGCGCGATCAGCTGGAGCATCTCGTGGAGCAGTCCCAACTGCCGCATGTGACGGTCCAGGTGATCCCTTTCGACATGGGTGCGCATCCCGGGCTCAATGGGCAGTACGCGATTCTTGAGTTCCCTGATGCGGCTGATTCCAGTGTGGTCTACATCGAGGGTGTCACGAGCGATCTGTACTTGGAGAAGGCGAACGACGTCCAGCAATACAGCGTCATGTACGAGCATTTGCGAGCACAGGCGCTGAATGTGGAGCAGTCCCGCCAGCTCATCGCGGACATCGCGAAGGAGTACGCCCGCTGATCTCCGCGGCGTTTCTCCGGGCCCCTGACGTGCGGAATCATGCATTCCGGTGTGCTGCCGCCCGGACATCCGACAACGTATGAAGCGCCCCGCGCGGAAAAGTGCCGCACGGTACACCCTTGCCGCGCCGGGGCGGAAGACCCCCCTGGAATATGCCATCCGGTTGAGTGAACGATCCCTTCACGCACCGATGTTGGCGAGTAGCGTCATTCACGCCATCGAGCAAGAGCGTTGGCGCACACCGCACTTCGCGGCGACAGCAACTCGACAACTGGGCAAACCGGAGCAAACATGGCAATTCAGCAAGGCGCCTCGAATACGTGGGTCAAGTCTTCGTATTCCACCGGGAACGGCGCGTGCGTAGAGGTGAAGTCCCCGTTGCGGCACGGGATCTCGGTCCGCGACTCGAAGGTCGTCGAGGGCCCGGTCCTCGCCTTCCCCACCGCTTCGTGGAACGCGTTCGTCGCCGAGGTGAGCCGGGAGGCTGCCGACCTCGGTTGATATCTCACCGCCCCATCCATGGCAGCCGCACATCGCGGCGCAACCGCACACCGCGGAACAACCGCATAGCACCACCGTATGAGCCCTCTCGACTGGCCCGCCGTCCCGGCCGAGGGGGCTCGGCCTTGCGTCAGCGCAGCGCGTCGACGTAGGTGTCGGTGCCCGGCACCGTCGGCACGAACGGCGCGAGGAGTTCCACCCGCCCCAGACCCGATTCGGCCACGGCGTCCTCCCGCCCTGCGAAGTGCGCCTCCCAGCACGACCGCGGATCGTCCTGCAGGAACCACAGCAGCGTCAGGCGCGTGCCGACGCCCTCGACCTGCTTCACGTACGACATCCGGTCCCCCGGCAGCGGCGTCGGGCTGAAGAGCGTGACCATCGCGGCGGGCGAGCCGGCCAGGGCGCGCGGCAGCTGCCGGGAGCGCAGCCACTCCAGCAACTCGGCGCGCTCCCCGGGCCCTTCGGCGTCGACGACTTCGAGGACGAGGCCCTGGTACGGGTGGTCGAGCGCGTGGAAGTCGCGCGGGCCCGCGGCGCCGTCCCGGTAGACGGTCGCCTCGTGGTCCTGGAAGGAGGTGAAGACGTGCGTGCGGTCCTGGTAGACGCGGCCGTCGCGGTTCAGGCGCTTGTTGATGCCGACGGTCCACTTCATGTGGTCGTCGTAGCGGCCTTCCGTGATCCAGTACGTGGAGAGATAGCACCCCGCGGTGACCGGCTCGGCGATCGCGGACTTGTCGGGGCGGCGCAGGAGCTGGAGGTCGCGGGTCGCCACCCAGCGGCGCCCCGCGTACATCCAGGGCATGGCCATCGCGCCCGCGTAGTAGTGGTCGTCCTCGTACCACCGGTTGTACGCGAACTCGTGGCCCGGGCGCGGCTCGACCATGGTGATCAGGGCGTGCCCCGGGTGCACGCCGTAGGGCCCGACGGCGGCCAGCTCGGCGTACGTCTCGCTGCGGGTGTCCTCGCGGGTGTCCTCGCGGGCGCCCGCGCGGGGGTCATCACTCATGCCTCTCCCCTTCCTTCCTCCGGTGGACGCCCATACTCTGACGCCCCGTCAGCAAAACTGCCAGAGCCGGGAGGCGCCCCATGCCGTCGTCGCTCCTCGAAGGAAAGACCGTCGTCGTGTCGGGCGTCGGCGCCGGGCTCGGCCACCAGGTCGCGGCCGCCGTCGTGCGCGACGGCGGCAACGCCGTGCTCGGGGCGCGCACGGAGGCGAACCTCGCCAAGTCCGCCGCCGAGATCGACCCGGCGGGCACCCGCACCGCGTACCGCGCCACGGACATCACCGACGAGGCGCAGTGCGAGGCCCTCGCCCGTCTCGCGGACGAACGGTTCGGCGGGGTCGACGCGGTCGTCCATGTCGCCGCCTGGGACAGCTACTTCGGCGGGGTCGAGGACGCCGACTTCGAGACCTGGCACCAGGTCGTCGACGTCAATCTGCTCGGCACGCTGCGGATGACGCGGGCGTGCCTGCCGCTGCTCAGGCAGCGGCGGGGCGGCTCCGTCGTCTTCATCGGCACGCAGTCGGCCGTCGCCGCGCCCTCGCAGGTGCGGCAGGCCGCGTACGCGGCGTCGAAGGGGGCCCTGACCTCCGCGATGTACTCGCTCGCACAGGAGGTCGGACCCGACCGGATCCGGGTCAACACGGTGCTGCCGGGCTGGATGTGGGGGCCGCCGGTCGAGGCATACGTCCAGTTCACCGCGCACACGGAGGGCGTGCCGGAGGCCGAGGTGCGGGAGCGGCTCGCCGCTCGTATGGCGCTGCCCGAGCTGGCCACGGATGCCGACGTGGCGGACGCGGTGGCCTTCTTGGCCTCCGATCGGGCCCGGTCCATCACCGGGCAGTCGCTTCTGGTCAACGCCGGGGAGATCATGCGGTAGCCGACCGGCCACTTGTCGGCTGCGGGCCCGTCCTGACTTGTCGCACAGCTCCCCGCACCCCTGAAGGGTGCCCACCCCCCTGTAGCCGTACGGGATCAACTCCCGTACGGCTTTTGCGTGTTCATGGCCCCCCATGCGCGGATCACATCTGTGAACGCAGATCAGCTAACCGAACGATTTTACTCGCTCTTGACCTCGCGGGCGGTTGTCGGCGATGCGTGGCCGAACCCACGATGAGCGGGCACTTCCGGGCCGTTCCCGGCGTCACCGGCCCGAGTCGGCGAAGTGCCAGCCAGTTATGCGCAGTTCACCAGGCAGACCCCTGGAGGGCCATATGAACAGTCTCGACTGGGCCGTGCTCATCGGCTACTTCGGTGTGATGGTCGCGATCGGCGTGTGGTCCCACAAGCGGGTCGACAACGTCAGCGACTTCTTCACGGCGGGCGGGAAGATGCCCTGGTGGCTGTCGGGCATCTCGCACCACATGTCCGGCTACAGCGCAGTGATGTTCACCGGCTACGCGGGCATCGCGTACACCTACGGCGTGACCTCGTTCGTCACCTGGTCCTTCCCCATCGCACTCGGCATCGCCATCGGCGCCCGGCTCTTCGCCCCCCGCATCAACCGGCTCCGCTCACGGCTGCACGTGGCCTCGCCGCTGGAGTACCTGAAGAACCGCTACAACCTCGGCACCCAGCAGGCACTCGCCTGGTCGGGAATGCTCCTGAAGATCGTGGATGTCGGCGCCAAGTGGGCCGCCATCGCAACCCTGTTGTCGGTGTTCACCGGCGTCTCGCTCAACCAGGGCATCCTCATCACCGGCGCGATCACGGCCGTCTACTGCACCATCGGCGGACTGTGGGCCGACGCGCTGACCGAGCTCGGCCAGTTCGTCATCCAACTCTTCGCGGGCATCGCGATGTTCGTCGCGGTGGTGGCCAAACTCGGACCGCACGGCGGCTTCTTCGGCGTATGGGACGAGCCCGAACTCGCCGGACACGGAAAGCCACTGGTCGGCCCGTACGGCACGGTGTTCCTGCTCGCGTTCCTCTTCATCAAGCTCTTCGAATACAACGGCGGCATGCTCAACCAGGCGCAGCGCTACATGGCGACCGCCAACGCCAAGGAGGCCGCGCGCTCCGCGAAGCTCTCGGCGGCCCTGTGGCTGGTCTGGCCCCTCGTCCTGTTCTTCCCCATGTGGATGTCGCCGCTGCTCGTCGACGCGAAGAAGCCCGACGGCTCGGACGCCTACGCCCTGATGACCGAACAGCTCCTGCCGCACGGCCTGTTGGGGCTCGTCATCGTCGGGTTCTTCTCGCACACCATGGCCATGTGCTCCTCCGACGCCAACGCGATCGCGGCGGTCTTCACCCGGGACGTGGCGCCCGCGTTCTCCGCACGGGCCCGGGCCTGGACCGAACGGAAGGGCCTGATCGCCGCGCGCCTGACGACGGTGGTCTTCCTCGGCCTGTCCATGGCCGTCGCCACCCAGGTGAACTCCCCGACGTTCAAGGACATCATCACCGTCGTCATCAAGTGGGTCGCGGGCCTGATGGGGCCGATCGCCATCCCGATGATGCTGGGCCTGCTGCGTACGTTCCGCAGGTCCGGGCCGACCGCGGCGCTCACCAGCTGGGCGGCCGGGCTGCTCGCCTTCTACCTGGTCAACTACCCGATCAACGACGCGATCGAGGGCGGCGTCGCCCTCCAGTACCAGGTGTCGATCCCGCTCGCCGTCTCGCTCGTCCTCTACGTCCTCATCGGCTACGTGAAGCCCGAGGACACGCCTGAGCGGGACGCACTCATCGAGCGGATCAACACGGACGACTCCGGCTCCACGGCCGCGGTGCCCGCGGTGGCCCCGTAAGGGGCGCGGGGAACTGCGCGCTCAGCGCGCGAAAAGCCGCAGTCGC